>JAGRJX010000219.1 GCA_020442545.1 Lysobacterales bacterium | reverse complement strand
GCAGTTCGAGACGCGAGGGCAGCTCAGGCAGTCCGCGTGTATCGGCTTCGGTTGAACCGCTGCCTGCCGGGGGGCTCTCGCGCGGCTCGATTTTCGCCGCCGCCTCGGACTGGCGCTTGGCCTCCTCGGCCTTCTTCAGAGCGTCCATGAGGAGGCTCACTGCGGATTGCCTCCCACGTTCCACTCGGGCACCGGCTGGAGGCGGCCCTTGTCTTCAAAGAAGTCGTCGCGCGGCAGATTGCGGCGGAAGCTGCTGTAGTCGCCGTGGATACTCGAATCCCGAACCACCGTCGGGCGCAGGAAGATCACCAACTCGGTGCGGCTGGTGACATCGTTGCGGTGAGTGAAGATATTGCCGAAGATGGGAATCTTGGACAAACCGGGCACGGCATCATCGTTATTTCTGACCTCGTCCTGCATGAGGCCGCCGAGCACGGCGATGTCGCCGTTGTTGACCCGCATCAGGGATTCCATTTCACGCGTTTCGATTTCTGGGACATTGTTAGCTATGACCAGACTTGGATGGGGATCCTGCTTATACCCTGTAATACGCGAGATGGTCGGACGCACGTTGAGTAGCACCGAGTTGCTTTCGCTGATCTGTGGCGTCACGCTCATCACCAAGCCCACTGACACCGACTGCGGCGTGGTGGTGAGGTTGGTCAGCGTACTCGTCTGGCCCTGGCTGGTGTCCGACTTGACCTGGAAATAGACTTCGTTCTTGACGACCTTGAGAATGGCCGTCTGGTTGTTGAGCACCGAGAGCTTCGGGCTGGACAACACCTTCAGCGTACCGAAGTTCTCAAGCAACTTGATGGCAGTAAGAAAGTCGCCTCGGCGGAAGGCCAGGCTGAACAGCGTGCCAGCGATGGGCGAGGGGACCGAGGAGGATAGATTCAAATTCGAGGTGGAAGCTTCGAAAGCTCCAGTGGTCGGGTTGACGCGGAAGGTTCGCGTGGTGCCGCCCTGACCAATGGCGCGACCTGCGGCGCCCTGATTGAAGTACTGCCAGTCGATGCCCTGCTGGTAGTTCTGGCTCAGGGTCACCTCGACGAGCGTTGCCTCGATCAGCACCTGGCGGCGCGCCGAGGACAGGACCTGGTCAAGGAATTCCTGGATCTTCTCGTGCTGGCGCCCAGTGGCACGCGCCATCAAAAAGCCGGTTTCGCGGTTCACCATCACTGAGGCGGCCTGGAGGGTCTCGTATTCCTTGAAATCGCTAGACTGCCCACGTTGAGCACTACTACCAGTTTGACCCTGTCCGGAAGCTGATGCTCCACTAACAACTCCACCACTGGTCCCTGTTGCGGCTTGTCCTGAAGCTTGTGCCCCGCCCGAGACGTTTGCCGATCCGCTGGCTTGTTCCTGAAGATCAGCTTGACGGCGACGAACGATGATTTCCTTGTCGGTCTCGTGCAGGATGTCCTTGATGTTCTGCTCCAGGGTTTCCCAGAAACGGTTTTTCGCGACGTTGTCGACCTTGGTCGAGGACACATTGCCGCTGGTGCCGCCCGCCGCGGCGCCTGCGCCGCCCGCGCCTGCGGCCGTCG
>JAGRJX010000218.1:318-3175 GCA_020442545.1 Lysobacterales bacterium | reverse complement strand
GACTTCAAGTCCAACGAATACGCCAACCTCGTCGGTGGCCGCAACTACGAGCCGCACGAAGAGAACCCGATGCTCGGCTTCCGTGGCGCTTCGCGCTACGTCGACCCGAGCTTCAGCGACTGCTTCGCGCTGGAATGCCGGGCGATGAAGAAAGTCCGCGACGAGATGGGCCTGACCAACGCCTGGGTGATGATTCCCTTCGTGCGCACGCTGGAGGAAGGCCGCAAGGTGGTCGAGGCGCTGGAAGCCAACGGCCTCAAGCGCGGCGACAACGGCCTGAAGCTGATCATGATGTGCGAACTGCCATCCAACGCCCTGCTGGCCGAGGAGTTTCTGGAGATGTTTGATGGCTTCTCCATCGGCTCCAACGACCTCACCCAGCTGACCCTGGGCCTTGATCGCGACTCCGGCGTCATCGCTCACCTGTTCGACGAACGCAACATCGCTGTCAAGAAGCTGCTGTCGATGGCCATCAGCACCGCTCGCGCCAAGGGCAAGTACATCGGCATCTGTGGCCAGGGTCCGTCGGATCACCCGGACCTTGCCGAATGGCTGCTGGAACAGGGCATCGAGTCGGTGTCGCTGAACCCGGATACCGTCATCGACACCTGGCTGCGGCTTGCCAAGCACGGTTGATCGGGCCGATCCGAAGAAACGAAAAAGGGCGCCGACCAGCGCCCTTTCTTGTTGGCATTCGCCCTGCCTGCCGGACTACTCGAATCCGTCCTTGAACATCGGAACAGCCAGCGCTGCCTGCACAGCGGCGTAAGCATCGATGCGCCCGTAGCCGAATACCGCGTTGGGCACGCTGGTTCCAGAAAATGCGCCACAGGTCTGTGCCGAGGTCAGCGGCACCGCCGTGGATTCAAGGATGCTTTCAATGGTATCCGGGTCGCCGCGTAGCGACGGATTGGCGCTGATCATCAATGCCACGGTTCCCGCCACGTGCGGACCGGCCATGCTGGTACCGTTCCAGCCGCAGGCGTAGGTGCTGCCGGGTATCGACGAGCAGACATCAACGCCGGGCGCTGATACGTTCGGCTTCAGGAGACCATCCGGATTGGGCCCGCGGCTGCTGAAGTTGGCGATGGCATCGTTGCTGTCCGTGGCGCCTACCGTGTGGCTGGAGGCATAGATCGCCGCCGGACTGGTAATGGTTGAGCAGCCTGGTCCATCGTTGCCCGCGGACACCACCACGACGACGCCGGCGTCTCGCACGTTGTTCACCACGGTTCGCATCAGATCGATCTCGGCGGCATCGCAGTCCTCGCCGCCACTGGTTGGCGGGCAGCCCCAGGAGTTGTTGATGACGTCCGGCGCTTTCGATGGATCGGGATTGTTGCCAGCCAGGTCAGTCGGCGCGATGAACCACTCAAAGCACTCCATGTACGTGGATGCCCTGCCCCAGCCCTCCTCCATGTTGCGGCAGCCGATCCATTTCGCATCCGGCGCGACACCCGGCTGGCTTCCCACGCCGTCGTCGCCGACCATCGTGCCCATGGTGTGGCTGCCATGGCCGTCGTCATCACAGGGAGCGGCAAGATCCAGTCCGCAGGAGTTGGTTTGGGGGCCGCTTGGACTCGGGATCAGGCTCCGGATCGCGTCATGCCAGCTGTAGTTGTGGTCGGCACTGCCGCCGTTCCAGCCGCGATACTTTTCCTTCAGCGCCGGGTGATCCCACTGGTAGCCCGTGTCCTGTCCGCCTACCACGACGCCCTGACCGCGATACAGCGCGGCCCACGCTTCTGGCGCCCGAATTTTCTGCACGCCCCAAGGAACGCCGATGGGTGTGACCCCCAGCTTGCCGCTCGAACGAAGTGGCGGTTGCTGACGATACGGCGCGTCGGAAATCACCTGCGCCACGTCCGGTCGTGCGGCGATCTGCGGCAGCAGGGATTCCGGAACGGAGGCCGCGATCGCATTCGTCACCCAGAATGAGCGGCTTTCAATCCCCCTTGCTGAAAGCCACCCACGGAGCGCCTGCTGGGAATTCGCGGCATCCGCCTGCAGTCGCTTGACCAGGAGTCCGCGCCGGGAAACGGGATCTGTGGTCACATCCGGCACGATCCTCTTCTGGCTTGGGCTGTCCTCCAGCACGATCAGGACATCGACCGGTGCCGTTCTTGGTTGTGCATCGTCCACGGCGCTGGACACCGTGATCCAGCGCTGCTGGAGCCCATGATCCAGTTTGGACAGCCAGGAAGCCGCGGGCTCCGGTACGGACGCGCTCGCGTTACCCATATCGAGGAGCGCTGCGCTCAACGATAGCCACAAGACGTGCTGTCTGATAGTCCGTGACGACTTCATGCCTTGCCCATCCCGGCCAGCTGGCCCATGAACTGCCGGTAATGGCGCAGTTCTTCCACCGAGTCGCGGATGTCGCTGAGTGCGGTGTGCGCGGCCGTCTTGTTCAGCCCCTGCAGCACCGACGGGTTCCAGCGTCGCGCCAGTTCCTTGAGCGTGCTGACATCCAGATTGCGGTAGTGGAAATAGCCTTCCAGTTCGCGCATGTGGCGGTACAGGAAACGCCGATCCTGGCAGATCGAGTTGCCGCAGATTGGCGACTTGCCGGCTGGTACCCATTTCGCAAGGAACTCCAGCGTGTCGGCCTCCGCCGTACGCATGTCGATGCTGGACTCCACCACGCGCTTCCACAGCCCGGAACGGGTGTGCTGGTTGCGGTTCCAGTCATCCATGGCCTGCAGGCGCTCGACCGGGTGACGGATCGCGAGCTCCGGCCCTTCTGCAAGCACGTTGAGGTCACGATCGGTGATGATCGTGGCGATCTCCAAGATAGAGTCGCTGTCCGGGTCCAACCCGGTCATTTCCAGATCGATCCAGATCAGGTTGTCTTCAC
>JAGRJX010000218.1:0-273 GCA_020442545.1 Lysobacterales bacterium | reverse complement strand
GCTTCGGTATCCAAACCCGAAGCGTACCACCCGGTCGCGCTGATCTGCGTTCAGGATTTGCGCCGTTTGGCCCGGAAGTAGTCGCGAAGGAGCGTCCCGGCCTCTTCCGCCAGCAGGCCTTCGCTGACATCCACGCGATGATTGTGGCGATCCGAACCCAACAGATCGAAGACGCTGCCGGCCGCGCCGGTCTTGGGGTCACGCGCGGCAAACACCACCCGCTTCACGCGGGCATGCACGATCGCCATGGCGCACATGGCGCAGGGCTCCAGC
>JAGRJX010000217.1 GCA_020442545.1 Lysobacterales bacterium | reverse complement strand
GCATGAAGGGGGAAAGCGGTCGTTGCGACGACGCCATGGCGGCTTCCAATTCGGTGGCTGATGGACAATCGGACGACGGAACGCGGTCAGCTTTGCAGGTCAGAAGTCAATGCAGCGGCCGTTCTTTTCCCAGTCGCCGTAGCGCGTGGGTTCCGGGCCGTCGCGACCACCGTGCTCGACCGCCGCTGCCTTCGAATCCGCAACCGGTGACACCTCGTCACGGGTCTCTGGATCGGGTTCCGGCTGCGCGGGGGTCGGGCTCTGGCCTATCATCTGAACGGTTCTGTCGAAGCGGAAAGGTTAATACGCACCCCCATGATCGGCAAGTTGGATTCACCTCAGGCCCTCCAGCAGGACGCTGCCGAAAGCGCGTCTTTTGCCCTTTCCGGCTGGTCCACACTGGCCATCCAGGGCCCGGATGCACTGGCTTTCGCCCAGTCGCAGCTGATGAACGACGTTGGCCGGCTGACCGATGGCACGTGGCAATGGAGCGGCTGGCTCAGCCCCAAAGGGCGCGTTATCGCGCTGTGTCTGGCGCTGCGTCTCGACCCGGAAACGCTCTGGTTGCTGTTGCCCGACATGCCGGCTGGCGATCTGGCCGGCGCACTGCAGCGCTTTGTTTTCCGCAGCAAAGTCAAGATCATCGCCATGGATCATTGGCGATTTGCAGGCCGCTTCATCGATTCCACCGAACCACCCGACTGCAATGCCCGCATCAAGCCCGACGGCTCGACGATCCTGCACTTTGGCACTGCCGATGGCGACGGGGCACGCCAGCGCCGCCTTCAGCTGTTTGCGGGCTCCGCACCCGGCCCGCTTCCCGAGCCCGACGACTTAGCCGAATGGCTTGCCTGCGACCTGCGCGCCGGGCTTCCCCATCTTGACGGCACTCAATCCGAGCAGTTCACGCCGCAGATGCTCGCGCTTGACCGGCTGCGCGCATTCAGCGTCAAGAAGGGCTGCTATCCAGGTCAGGAAGTCGTGTCGCGCACGCACTTCCTCGGCAAGGCCAAGCGTCGACTTTGCCGCCTCGCGCTGGCACCCGACGTTGCCGCCGGGGTTGGCACCAACGTGAGCGACGCCGAGTCCCGCGTCATTTCCTCGCTGCTGAATGTTGTCCACACCCCCGCCGGCATCGAGGCGCTCTGCATCCTCGACGAGAACAGCTCACCCCATGTCGCCGGCCAGCCGGCCCGGCGCGTCCCGCTGCTCGACCTGCTGCCGCATTGAGCCGCTTTCCCCGATGTGAGGCAGCGCCGGAGCCTGCGATACGAACCGGCAGATTTGGCCTGTTTGCCGCATGGGCAATGGCGAAGAACCGGCATTCGTGCTATCACCATGGGCAAACTTGCCATGCGCAAACATGGGGACGGAGGTCACAATGAGCATCGCAACCGAACGCGTCCGCAGCGGCCACGCGCGCAGCGCCATCAGGCTGACGGGTCCGCTAGTGGCACTGCTCGCGGTCATTTCCCTCGCCAGCGCACGAGCGGACGACTTCAGCATCACCATCGAGCCGAATTATCCACCCGACCAGCTGGCTCTGATCTACAAGCCGCTGCTGGACTATCTGGACAAGTCGACCGGGCATCACTTCGAACTGGTCACCACGCGAAACTACCATTTTTACTGGCGGGATCTGCGCAATGCGACGCCGGTGGACTTCACCATCGAGGACGCTCCGTTCGTTGAATACCGCATGCTCCGCCAGCAGTTTGTCCCACTGGCGCGCGTGGCGGAACCCACCAGCTACCGCCTGATTGCACAGCCAGATTATGCCGACAACGGCATCGATGGCCTGATCGGCTACCGCGTGGCCTGCCTGCCATCGCCGAGCATGGGAATTGCCCTGCTCAACGGCATGTACACCAACCCGCTGGCGCAGCCAGAAGTGAAGTCCGAAGCCACGTCCTGGCGCGAAGCTGTCGAGATTGTCTTTGCCGGCGAAGGCGAAGCCGCCATGGTGCCCAGGCACATCGCCGACCTGTACCCGAACCTGGTTGAAGTCGCTGCCTCGAAGGAGTTTCCGGGCATCACCGTGTCCGCGGCCAGCAGCGTCCCCGAGGATGTCCGGATCGCTGTCCGCGACGCCCTGCTTGCCCTGCACGAAGACGAAAGCCTGTATGAAGTGCTGGTGGAGATCGGTGCCAGCCGCTTTGTGCCGGCAGCTGCCGAGGACTATGCGGGCAGCGAAGAAGTCCTGAGCGGCACCTTCGGCTACAAGCCGCCGCCAGCGGGTGGTTGAGCCCCGCCAGAAGGTCGAAACACGTCAACAAGGCGGCCAGCTGGTCGCCTTGTCCATGTGAAACCTGCGGGGTCTGTCGCCGTCTCTCACAAGCCGCTTGGGGCAACGCTGACCAAGTATCCACCGCCGTCACCGCATGCCCGTCGTGCATATCAAGTGGCGTCGGCGAAGGCAGACTGGCCGTCTGTCGAGACGACGGCGCGAGGGGCGTGCGGCCCCAACCGGTTGATTTCAAATGACGGGGTGATGTCTCAATCGCCCGCCAGCCGCGCCCCAGTCCTTGCCAAGGCAACGAGCATTGCCTGCGGCCTGCGACACGACTGACGAACGATTGAGACATCATGCCGGCGGTGGATACTTGTTCAGCGTTGCCTTGGGTTTCCAGGCGACTCAGCAGAAACACACGGCGTGCACCATCGGCAACCGCGCGGGAAGCATCTGCCAGGAATCGCCCTGGTTGTCGCTGGTCCACACGCCGCCGGTCGTCGAACCAAAGGCAAGCTGCTTGCCGTCATCACTGACCGTCAGGCCGTGGCGATAGACGAGGTCGTAGGCATGCTCTTGCGGTAGTCCTTCGCGCAGCACGTCGAATGTCCTGCCGCCATCACGCGTGCGTGCGACCACCAGTTTGCCGTCCACCGGCAGACGACATTCGTCCTTGATACCGGGCACGAACCACGCGGTGTCCGGGTCATCGGGATGCACGGCAACGGCAAAACCGAAGGCCGACGGCTGAATGCTGGTCACTTCCTGCCAGTCGCCGCCGTTGCTGTCGCTGCGAAACACACCGCAGTGATGCTGCACCCAGAAGCGCTCCGGTGCAGAGCGACACTGCACCATCTGATGCACGTCCTGCGAATCCGGCGTGTCCTGCTGGCCTTCCGGCATGTAGCATGCGCGCATGCCTTGAGCGGTCTGCACCCAGCTTTCACCGTCATCGTCACTGCGCCAGACGCCACCGGTCGACACCGCGACGCGTACGCAACGGGGATCGCGCGGGTCGATGCAGATTGAATGGATGCCCGGTTCGTCATAGCCACCGCCGAACCATTTCCCGCGCTCGGGCTGCTGCCAGAGCGCGCGCTGCAACTGCCAGCTTTTACCGTGATCATCCGACTTGAACAGGCCGCCGGGAATCGTCCCGGCCCACAGTCGTCCCGGCTGCGAAACATCGCCCGCCGCCAGCGACCAGAGCAGTTTCAGCGTGGCCGGCTGGGGTTCCTTGCCGTCACCAACCGTCACGACGTCATCCGGGTCGTAGGCCGGCACGGCGCACTCCGTCCAGCTGCGCCCACGATCGCTACTGCGCTTGAGCTTGCAGCCGAAGTGGCCAAGATTCATGGCTGCGTACCACTGGCCGTCTCGCGGATCGACCAGCGTCAGGGTGACGTTGTCGCCCGGAAAGGCGTGGTGCTCGAATGCCCAGCCGTCGCCGTCGCGAATCCAGACGAACAGCCCCTTGCGGGTGGAAACCAGCAACGTATCCGCGTGCATATCAACCTCCCGACAGCGCCTGCATGATGTAGACCTCGCTGCCCGCTTCCAGCGCCAGACCCAGTTCCGACTTGTTGCAGATCGCGTCACCGTCGATGAACACGGCGACGTGGTGGCGGATGCGTCCGCGCTCGTCGAGCACGTAGCCACGCAGCTTTGGGTGCTGTTCGAACAGCGCATCCAGCATTTCAATGAGCGATGCACCCGGCAGGTCGAACCGGCATTCCCGGCTGGCGACTGCAGCACCGCCGTCATCGCTCAGCCAGCGCGCGAGTGCGGAGGAAAGAACCAGCCTTGGCATGACGAAACCCCGTTCGACAGCTGCCTGCAGCATACGCAGTTCAATGCACCGGCGCAGCTACCCGTCGCACCCCATCGCATGCGAGGCGGTCAATCCAAAATTGCGGCATCATTGATCACGCGCTTCCCGGATCGCGCGACCGACAACAGCGAGGTTTTCCATGGCATACGTGGATGGATTCGTACTGGCAGTACCCGAGGATCGACTGGCCGACTACCGGCGCATGGCGCGCAAATGCGGCAAGGTCTGGCGCGAACATGGTGCACTGGCCTACGTCGAATGCAGTGGTGATGACGTGCCGATGGGCAAGCACACGTCTTTTCCACAGGCGGTGAAACTCAAGCCCGGCGAAGTGGTGGTGTTCTCCTGGATCATCTACAAGTCGCGACGTGATCGTGACCGCATCAACAAGCGGGTGATGGCGGATCCTCGCCTGGAAAGCATGATGGACCCCACGTCACTGCCTTTTGATGGAAAGCGCATGTTCTGGGGCGGATTCAGGCCACTGGTGGAACTCTGACTGGCGGCCGCAGCCCTTCCCATCGATACTGGCGATGCCTCGTGGATGGCCGACCGACTGCCGCAATGACAGCCCGGCGTGACAGCGAGGCGCAATGCGACTGCGGACTCCCGAACGGCCCTGCCTCAGGCCGAAGCGCGCAGAACCGCGCGCTGATCCGGTGCCATCAGTTCCATCAGGGGACAGGGCCGGTGGATGGCATAACCCTGGATTGCATCAACACCGATGTCGCGCAGCACGGCAACCGCCCTGGTTGATTCGGCACCTTCGGCAACCACCACCTTCCCCAGCGTGTGGCCAACTTCGGAGATCAGCCGGACCAGCGCCTCATCGACGGCGTTGTGGCCGAGATCGCGCACGAATATCTGGTCAAGCTTGAGCACGTCAATATCGAGGTTCTTGAGGTACCCGAACGAAGACAGTCCATTGCCGAAGTCATCCAGCGCGACGCGGCAGCCTTCGCGACGGACGGCATCAATGAATGACCGGGCTTCCACCAGGTTGGAGACGACACCGGTTTCGGTGATCTCAAAGCAGATTCTGCGCGCCACCTGCGGGCAGCGCTGCAGCAACGCAACCACGAAAACCCGGAACGAAGGCTGGGTGATCGACTGCGCCGAAACGTTGACGTGACAAAGCTCCAGTCGCTGCAGGTGCGCGGGTCGCGAGTCGAGCTCCTGAACCAGACGGCGAAATACGAAGCGATCAATGGCCTCGCTCTGGTGGTAGCGTTCCGCTGCAGGAAGAAACGCACCCGGGCTGTAGATCCGACCATCGTTTCCGCGCAGCCGGACAAGTACCTCATACTGCAAGGCTGACCCGGCCCGCACTTCCAGGCGCTGTGCGTACAGCTCCAGGCGGTGTTCTTCCAGCGCCGCGCGAATCTCGGCAACCCACTCCATTTCGTTGCGTCTTCGGGTCATGGCCTCATCTGATTCACGGTACAGATGCACCCGGTTGCGGCCTTCGTCCTTGGCCAGATAACAGGCACTGTCTGCAGCGCTCAACAACCAGTCGACGCCGGGCGTATCCCGACTGACGGCGACCACCCCGACACTGACGCTGAGACCGAACCCGCCTTCGTCGCGTCCGAGCGGCATCTGCTCCAGATCGACACGCAGCTTTTCCGCAATCTGCAGCCCGCGCTTCGGATCGGTATTCCGTAGCAGGATGGCGAACTCATCACCGCCGAGCCGCCCGACAAGGTCGGACTCGCGAAGGCCCAGCGGCAGCATTCGTGCTATCCGGCAGAGCAGCTGATCGCCAACCACGTGGCCACGCGTGTCATTGACCAGCTTGAACTGATCAACATCCACAAAACACAAGGTGTGCTCGTGGCCATCAGCGTTGCACTGGTCCATGGCAAGCTGCAGCTGACGTTCGATCTCGCGCCGGTTCGGAAGTCCGGTAAGCGCGTCGTGGCGAGCCTGGTGGACCAGGTCGTCCTCCAGCGCCCTGGCTTCGGAAACGTCTTCCACGATCAACAGGATGTAATCGCCCAATTCGTCGTCGCTGGCACAAGGGGAGGCTGTCCATCGGCACCAGATGGCCTGGCCATCGGTCCGCAGAAAGCGCATTTCGGCGGGCTCCTTGAGTGCCTTCCAGCAGAATCCACCGTCGTCCTCGACGTCCAGTGCCTGCCAGTCATCGGGATGCACCAGCAACTCGAGCGGCCGGCGGCGGAGCCACCTCGTCTCTGTGCCCAGCAGGCGGGCAAACGTTTCGTTGACCTCGATCACCTGGCCATCGGTCGCCAGCTTCAGCATGCCAACTACCGCCTGGTCGAACGCAGCCCGGAAGCGTCCTTCACTGCTGCGGATGCGGCGCTGCATCCAGCGCACGACAATGATGTCCGCCCAGGCAATCAGCAGCACGAAGCCCGAACTGAACAGCATCAGGGCAACATGCAGCTGTTGCACGCCCTGCCTCATGCTCGCCGAAAACGCGGCCTCCAGCGGCCTCAGCGCGTCACTCAGCTCGGTCGCACGGCGCTGAAACGCCTGGACCTGCGACGGCGACGGTGCCTGGCCGTCCCGGTAGGCTGCCTGAACCTCGTCGGCCAGCGCCGAGAGCTGCAGGATCCCTTCATCACCCGCTCGCCAAATTTGTATCGCGTTATGAAAATACGGAGCCCACGAGAAATAGCGGTACAGACGTATCAGCCGGCCAATGTCGTCGTCGGCATTGCCGCCCTGCCGGAATCCCCTGACGGCGGCCTCGATGTCCGGCGGATCCGCATCCAGTGCCAGCCGCGCCGCGCGGTCACCCAGCGGCACCGCCAGGCTGCGGCGGGTCGCTGCCAGATCCGCCACGTTTCCCGTCCCGGCATAGCGATACAGACGATTGGCAGCATCTTTCTGGGCTTTTGACCAGAGTCCCTCGCCGACGATGTAGGCCGTGCCGCCTGCCTGGATTTCCAGGACCAGCAGCGCGACCCCAACGCCCAGCAGCGCCATGACCAGCAGCAGGCGTACGGCAGTGCGAAGGTAGCGGCACGACGGCTCCATCGCCGCGGACGTGGCGGATCTTGTCCGTTCTCGGGCAGTACCGTGCGAGTCCATGCTGTCCCCGGGGCGTGACGCCTGATCGGCACACTACACCCTCGAGTGTGCCCTTCGCCACCGCGCTGCACCGCGAAGGCAGTCAGGGCATGAAAGCAAGCGCACCCGGATATCAGTCCCTCAGCGAACCGGTTGGGCGCTGGTTCCGCGCGCCGGCAACGTTACCGGCGTGAGCGGCGGAACGGGGTGCTTTGCCCGCTGGTCCTGCAGGTAAGCGATGGCCGCTTCCAGCTGCGCATCGCGGCCGTTGAAGGTCGCCACCGGCGCATTGACCACGGCGATGTCCGGCGCGACACCGACGCCCTCGATCAGCCAGCGGCCGTCCGCTGCAGCAAACTGCGGATACTCGGCGACACGCGCCATGCCGCCATCGACCAGGCGATTGCGGTCTGACAACCAGATGCCGGCGCCGGCCGTGCGCTGGCCGATCAGCGGCCCCAGGTCCAGCGACTTGATGGCTGCGGCGAAGGTCTCACCGTCGGAATAGGTCTTTTCATCAATCAGCAGCGCAAGATGACCGCGAAAGCCGCGCTGCATGTTGCGCTCGGTGGAACCGTCGGCGTAAGTCCAGAATGCCCAGGTGCGGCGCAGCAGCTTCTCGATGATCCAGCTGTCGATGTTGCCGCCGTTGTTGCGGCGCACGTCGATGATCAGGCCATCCTTGTCGACGTTGGCGTAGAACTCGCGGGCGAAAGTTGCGATGTCGCGACCGGTCATGGCGCGCAGGTGCAGATAGCCGATGCGTCCATTGCTGGCAGCCTGCGTTCGCTCGCGCGTGCGCTGCTCCCAGTCGTCCTGACGCAACCCGGCCTCATCGCGGACGCTTCCGGGAACCACGACGACCGGCTTCGCCGCGCCGCCACGCCGCAGGTCGAGCAGCACTTGCTTGCCGGCCTGGTTGGCCAGCGCATCGGCGAGTGCCGCCTGGTCGCTGATCGCACGGCCGTTGACCGCCATCAGCAGGTCGCCGACGCGCGCGTCGACGCCCGGCTGCGCCAGCGGTGAGCGCTCGCCGGGCAGCTCCGGATCGCCGCGATAGATGTGCGCGATGCGCAGTCCGCTGGCGGTCTGCTCGAACTCCGCGCCCAGCGCCGCCGACTGCGCGATTTCGCTGTCTTCGCGCTCGTCACCGGGGCGAACCTGCGAGTGCAGGATGCCGAGTTCGGCGCTCATCTGGCCGATCAGGTCATCGAGCTCATCGCGATCGGCCACGCGCACGAGCAGCGGCTCGTAGCGCTGGCGAACGGCATCCCAGTCGACGCCGCGCATGGCCGGGTCGAAGCTGAACTCGCGGTGCATCCGCCAGGCGTCGAGGAACATCTGCCGCCACTCCGCCGCCGGCGTGATGGCGAGCCGCCAGTCGTCGAGCCGCAGCTTGTGCTTGTCGAGCTTTTCCGGCGCCTTGGCGCCAGCCTCGACGATCAGCAGGTTACCCACGCCCCGCCGCGCCCATTTGGCGAGCAGCAGCTTCTTGCCATCGGCGGACAGCTCATAGCCGGACACGTCCGCCGTGAAGGTTGCCGGCTTGTCGCCCTCGTTATCGATGGCCAGCGACATGAGCGAAGGATGGCCATCAGGATCAGTACCATCGTCGAGGAAATAAAGGCGTTTGTCGTCGGCGTGCAATGCCGAATAGTTGCCCGCAGCCAGCGGCAGCTCGAACAGGCGTTCTGCCAGACCTTCCCAGACCACCGCCGCCAGCGCTGGCGTCTTGGTCGAATCCTCGTCGCCGCCCTTCTCGTTCTTGCCGTTGTGGTCGGATGGCGGCGTCAGTTCGTCAGGTGGCTGGAACGGGAAACGA
This sequence comes from Lysobacterales bacterium, assembly GCA_020442545.1. Taxonomy (GTDB): domain Bacteria; phylum Pseudomonadota; class Gammaproteobacteria; order Xanthomonadales; family Xanthomonadaceae; genus JACKOX01. The sequence continues at coordinate 8,675 of JAGRJX010000217.1, read as the reverse complement.
TTGCCCGGCTGCAGCGACAGCGCATAGAGCTTGCTGCGCCGATCGAATGCCGGGCCCATGTTGCGGTCGCCCCAGGGCGAGCTGGGCGTGGCGCTGAAGCTGCGTTCGGACAGGAAATACAGCCACTTGCCGTCACGCGAGAATGCCGGCGAAGCGCTCTGGTAGCGGTCACTGGTCAGCACCGCATTGCGACCGTCGTCTCGCGCGATCAGCAGCAGCTGCGGCCGGAACGAAGATGAATCGACACGCGCCACCGCGAGATAGCGGCTGTCAGGCGACCAGGCGACGTCGCTGTAGGCATCGTCGCCACCGAAACGGCCATGATCCAGCTCGCGCAATTGCCGCGTGCGCAGATCCAGCATCATCAGGCGTCCCAGCTTGTCGTCAAAGGCCAGACTGTGACCGTCCGGCGAGGGATGCAGACTCCAGACGCGGGCATCGAAGTCCCCGCGCAAGCGTTCACCTGCGCTGCTGCCGTCTGCGGGAAAGCGCCAGATGGCTTCACTGCCGCCGATGTCGGTGACCGCCAGCACCGACTGGCCGTCAGCACTCATCACCGCGGATCGCGCCCGCGCGTCAGCCGGCAGCGGAATCTCGACGCGACGCCGCGCATCCACACCGGCCACGCTGAGTTTGCCGCGCGCCACGATCACCGCGCGGCTGCCGTCACCGGCCAGCGCGGCGTCCTCGAAATACTGCAGCGGTTTCCCGATCCAGCGCGTGCGGCGCTGCTCGAAATCGCTGGCGATGTCGATGGGTATTGCCCGATCCTCACCGGAAGCGATGTCGAAAAGACGGATGTCCGCGCCCTTCTGGTACACGATGCGGCCGGCATCCAGCTCCGGATCACGAACCTCGAAATCGGTGAACTGCGTCAGTGCCGCACGACTGCCGCCATCGGCATCCATGCGCCACAGATTGGCGACGCCGTTGTCGTCGGCAAGGTGGTAAAGCTCCCCGTTCCACCACATCGGCCGGCTCAGCGATGCATTGATTGCTGGTGCGATGCGTACGGCTTCGCTGGAACCATCTGCTGGGGCGCGCCACAGTTGCGCCATTGCGCCGCCACGATAGTCGCGGGCGTGGTCGCCGGTCATGTGCAGGCCAAAGCGCGTGAAGTACAGATTGCCCTGATCGTCGAAACTGCCCTGGTTGGCGTCGGCGAAGGGCAGCGTGCGCGTCACCCGGGATTCCGGGTCGGCCGCGCGCAACACCACGCTGGCACCGGGACCGATCACGGCCGTGCTCATGAAAAGCACCTCGCCCTGCGGCGTCCAGCCCTGCACGCGCACGCCGGCACCGTCGAAGCTGAGGCGCTTCGGCGCACCGCCGGCCATCGGCATGACATAGACCTCCGGACTGGCGTCATAGCTGCCGACGAAAGCGATCCAACGACCGTCCGGCGAAATTGCCGCCTGCGACTCCATGCCGGCGTTGGTAGTCAATCGGCGCGCGCTGCCACCGTTGACGGACACCCGCCACAGATCGCCTTCAGCGGTGAATACCAGCGTATCGCCGCGCAATGCGGGATCGCGGTAGTAGGCTGTCTCGGCATGCACCGCTGCGGATAGGAGCAGCAGCAAGGAGAGTGACAACAGGGGTCGCATGGCGGTGTCCGTTGAAGACGGGGCGACCATTGTGCCAGCCGCTGCGCTGGTCGCCCCTGCGGATGGTCATGCCCCGCACCGGCCTGCGCCCATCTTTCCGGTGCAGAAGCTGCGGCCGCACCCGGCCACAGCTGCCCACGGGCCATTCGGCAAGTCCCGGGAAAAGCCCAGCCCGCCCCGGGGCTCGCTGCGCGCCGGCTGCCGGGATTCACATCCCCGATTTCCAGGTTCATTCTTCACGCGATGCGACACCTCTGCGCCGTCGCCCGGCACCGCCGCGACGCGAGCCATCGGGTTTCGACAGTGATGACCGGAAGGCATCGACCCTGCGGCAGACACTTGTTGCTCGCCATTGGTCGAGACTGTCATCATCAACGTGGCCTGATGCGGCGATTGGATAGCGAGGAGGTTAACGAATGGGTGCACCGATCAAGACATGGCTGACGCTGCTCCTGACCATCTGCGGTGCCCTCGCCATGGCGCACGATCCTGCCGCCCGAGCGACCTATCTCGGCAACGAAGGCGTGCTGGTGATCCGCGGCGACACCAAGGTGCTGTTCGACGCGTTCTACGCCGACAGCTACGGGCAGTACGCGCTGGTGCCGGATGCCATGTTCAAGGCGATGATGGCCGGCGACCCGCCCTACGACGGCATCGATGCCGTGTTTGTCTCCCACGTCCACGGCGACCATTTCACGGCGAAGCCCGCCATTCGCTATCTGCGACGGCATCCGAAAGTGCGCCTGTACGGTTCGCGACAGACTTTCGACGCCATCGCCGCATCGATCCCGTCGGATGATCCGATTCTGCGTCGGGTGGTGGTTGCGGACATCCGGCCACACGACGCGGCAAAGCAGTTCCATGTCGGTGATATCGACATCGAGGTGGTCGCCATCCCGCATGCCGGTGGACGGTCGCGCGCGGATATCCAGAACCTCAGCTGGCGCGTCACGCTGGACGACGACACCACGGTGATCCACTTCGGCGATGCCGGTACCAACAAGCCAGATTTCGACCGCCACGGCGAGCATTTCAAGGCGAAACGCGCCGACGCCGCCTTCCCGCCCTACTGGTTCTTCGGCAACGAGGAAGGTGAAGCCATCATGCGCAACTACATGGACGCCGGACGCATCATCGGTATTCACGTCCCCGCCGCCGCCATCGGCAACGGCGATGTCCGGCGGCAACGCGCCGGCGGCGACCTGTTCACCGATCCGGGTGAGAGCCGCGAGCTGCAAACGCCGCCTTCCACGCCGGGCAGCGAACCCGCAAGCGAGGTCATCGATTCGGCGGTCAATGCGCCGGAAGGCCAACTCTGACGCTCATGTCACAGCAGCCGACAACGCGGCCCGTCTAGTCCGGGCCGCTGCAATCACGACCAGACTGACGCTGTTCCCACGCCGCCAGTGCCTCGCGATAAGTCGCCAGTGCATCGTCATAGGCGTCCATCACGCACACCGGGCAGCCACTGCCGCAACAGTCCATTGGCAGCGGTTTCTCGGGTGGCTGCGGTTTCGGATCTGTCGCAGTCCGGTCTGCGCCGCGACGACCTTCAAGACCCGGGCTGTCGAATTCGCCGTTGATGCCGTTGCCCTCGCGCGCTCTGGCGGAAACGATGTGCCGCGATCAGCCAGGCACAGCCCCGGCAATTCGATGAAGGCTTCGGGGTAGCCCATGCGCCAGCCCTGCATCCCGACCTCGGCATTGCCCCGATCCTGCCGGAAAGTCGCTCCAACCGCGACCACAGCCGCCAACCGCTGCGCGGCACCGGTTCAGCCCGACGCGCTCGTCAGCGCGTCCAGTACCAGGCGGATCATCGCATCCACTCCCGTGGCACGCTGTGCTGGCGGCAACGCCTCGCCGCGCGGGAGATGGTCGCTGACGGTCAGTACGGTGAGTGCCTCCGCGCCGCACGCAGCAGCGACGCCGTACAGACCGGCCGCTTCCATGTCGATGCCGAGGATGCCCATCTGTACGAGCCGCTGCGCCAGTTTCGGGTCGACGGCATAGAACAGGTCGCTGGAAAAAACGTTGCCGACCCGCACCGGCAATGCCTGACGTCCGGCCTGTTCCGCCACGCGGCTGAGCAGCGCCCAGGACGCGATGGCGGCGAAATCCATGCCGCCGAAGCGCTGGCGGTTGACGCCGGAATCGGTACAGGCACCCTGGGCAAGAATCAGGTCTCCCAGCCGGATGTCGTCGCGGACCGCACCGCAGGTGCCAACCCGCACCAGCCGCCGAACACCAAACTTTTCGAGCAGTTCGGTGGCGTAGATGCAGGCCGAAGGAATGCCCATGCCGCTGCCCATCACCGACACCCGCTGACCGCGATATTCCCCGGTGAATCCGAGCATGTTCCGCAGCCCGGCCACCTGCTGCGAGCGGTCGAGCAGGTTCTCGGCAATATGGCGTGCGCGCAGCGGATCACCTGGCAGCAGGACGGTCTCGGCGAAATCGCCCGGACCGGCGTCGATATGCGTGGTGCTCATGTCAGAGAAAGCTCTCCCCATGTTGAAGCGGCGGCAGACGCAGCCAGTGGGCAATGCTCTGTCCGACATCCGCGAAACTCTCGCGAATGCCGATGCCCCCCGGCGACAATCCCTGCGAAAAGGCGAGCACCGGAATGTGCTCGCGGGTGTGGTCGCTGCCCGGATGGGTGGGATCGTTGCCATGATCGGCCGTGAGCAGCAGCAGGTCTTCACTGCCCAGGTGGCGCAGGAAGTCCTCCAGAATCCCGTCGAATCGCTCGATCTCGGCGGCGTAGCCGGCAACGTCGCGGCGGTGTCCGTACTCTTGATCAAAGTCCACCAGATTGGTGAACACCAGGCCGCCGGTCGGCAACCGTTTCAGCGCGTCTGCGGTCGCCGTCATCAGTGCTTCGACGCCGCTGGCCTTGATCGATTCAGTGATGCCGCGCATGGCAAAGATGTCGCCGATCTTCCCCACCCCGAGCACCGTGCCGCCAGCTTGCTCGATACCGTCCAGCAGCGTGGGCGCGGGCGGTGGCGTGGCCCAGTCGCGGCGATTCGCGGTGCGCCGAAAGCTGCTGGCGTCGGTGCCGGTGAATGGTCGCGCGATCACCCGTCCGATGCGATACGGATCCACGAGTCTGCGGGTTTCCTCGCAGAGCGAATACAGGCGCTGCAACCCGAAGTGCTGCTCGTGGGCGGCGATCTGCACTACCGAATCCGCCGAGGTGTAGATGATCGGTTTCCCGCTGGCGATGTGACGTTCGCCCAGGTCCTGGATGATGGTGGTGCCGGATGCGTGGCAGTTTCCCAGCACGCTGTCGCAACCGGCACGCTGCGCAATCGCCTCGACCAGCGCTGCGGGCAGGCTTTCCTGCGGTGCCTGAAAATAGCCCCAGTCAAAGGTCACCGGCAGGCCGCACAGCTCCCAGTGCCCGGAAACGGTGTCCTTGCCGGTGGATCGCTCCCGCGCGCAGCCCCAGCGCGCCTCCGGTTCCCAGGACGGCGGCGCATCGGGCAACAACAGGCCGCCCCCAAGTGCCGCCGCGTGCACGAGTCCCAGCCGACGCAGGGCGCGGATCGCCAGCGGACGCCCGCGACCTCCCTGGCGCACCGGCCGCTCGCAGTAGGCGGCGATGTGCCCGAAAGTATCGCTGCCGAGATCACCGAATGCCTCGGCGTCGGGCAGCGCGCCAACGCCCAGCGAATCCATGACGATCAGCACCACGCGCACCATGCTTCATTCCTCCCCGACGCCGCCTGATTCAAGCGGCTCGATCAGCACGCGTTCCACCGGCGGCCGTTCGGCAAGCGTGAACGCCGCATGCAGTCTCGACCGCACACGGTCGATCTGCTCGGGCGATGCGGCGTGAATCTGCAGCAGCGGCTCTTCGGCTTCGATCCGTTCACCGACGTGACGAACCTGGCTGAAACCGACACGCGGATCAATCCGCGCGTCGGGATGCGCGCGGCCCGCGCCCAATGTCACTGCCGCCATTCCCAGCTCACGCGCATCCACGCCGGCCAGCCATCCGGAGCACAGCGCCGGCAGCGGTTCACAGACCGGGGCCGCAGGTGCCGCCGATGAAGCCCAGGCGAACACGTCCGATGGTCCGCCCAGGGCGTGCACCATCGAAGCGAAACGCTCCGCCGCCCGACCGGAGCGTCGCGCTTCCAGCAGCCGGCGCTCCGCATCGGCGTCACTGTGCGCCAGGCCGGCGGCTCGAAGCGCAGCGACACCCAACGCCAGACACACCGCATGAAAGCGCGGCGGGCGCGCGTCCGCCTGCAGGTAGTCGAGACACTGCTGGAGTTCGAGCAGGTTGCCGATCGCCGGACCCAGCGGTTGATCCATGTCAGTGAGCAGCGCCCGACACGGCTGCCCGGCGGCTTGCGCAACGCGCAGCAGGCTGCGCGCCAACGCTCGTGCCGAGCCGGTATCCGACAGCATGGCACCCGAACCGTGCTTGACGTCCAGCACCAGTACATCGGCCGCCACCGCCAGCTTCTTGGACAGGATCGACGCCGTGATCAATGGCAGGGAGTCCACCGTGGCGGTCACGTCGCGGACGGCGTACAGGCGGCGGTCGGCCGGCGCCAGGTCCGCGCCGGCACCCACGATGGCCAAACCGGTGTCGGCGACCACGCGGTACAAAGCATCGCGTTCAATGTCGCAACGATAGCCGGGAATGGCCGCCAGCTTGTCCAGTGTGCCGCCCGTATGCCCCAGACCGCGTCCGGAAAGCATCGGCACAAAGGCGTCACAGGCAGCCAGCATCGGCGCAAGGACCAGGCTGATGCCGTCACCCACGCCACCCGTACTGTGCTTGTCCAGCACCGGTCCGCGATCACGCAGGGCGGTCCAGTCCAGTACCGTACCGCTATCGCGCATGGCCAGCGTCAGATCGCTGGTCTCGCGGTCGTCCATGCCCCGGATCGCAACGGCCATCGCGAACGCGGCCACCTGTGCATCGTGCACCTCCCCGCTGGCAACGCCGCGCATCAGCTGCTGCAGCGCCGCGCCGGTCAACGATTCTCCGCGACGTTTCCGAGCCAGCAGATCGAGTACCTGCGTCGGCACTGTCAGGTTCTCTCGGGCACAGGTGAGGCGGCGATCTCCTGCGGCGATCCCCGCACAGGGCGTCCCTGCCTGCCCATCCGGCATACCTTCGGCCGCAGCTTTGACGTCATCGCGTCGACGGACCCCTGTCTTCGGTACCGCCGGACGTTGGTGATCCGACGCCGGTCATGTCGCCGACGGCCAGCAGCTCGTCAAACAGGCCGCTGGCACCGATCCGGAAACGGGACGCCGTCAGCGCATCGGCACCCAGAATCGCGGCCACTAGGTCGCGGTAAACCAGCGCCTGTGCCACCTCGCGGATGCCGCCCGACGCCTTGAATCCGCAATGCCGTCCAGACACAGCGATGGCGTCCAGCATCAGTCTTGCGGCGGCCTCGGTGGCGCCGGTTTCGACCTTCCCCGTAGAGGTCTTGATGAAGTCCGCACCGGCATCTATGGCCAGTTCGCTGGCCTGCCGGATCAGGGCTGGCGTCGGTAACGCGCCGCTCTCCAGAATGAACTTGAGCCGACAGTCACCCGCAGCGTCGCGGCAGGCCATGGCCACCGACCGGTATAGCGCCACGTTGCCGGCAATCAGCGCTCGCCACGGCAGAACCGCGTCTATCTCGTCGGCACCGGCTGCACGCACGCGCCGGCACTCGCGCGCAGCCCGACCCGGGTCGTCGCCACCATCAGGAAAGTTCACCACGCTGGCCACCGCACAGGCGGCGCCCAGCCGGTCCAGCGCACGACGCGCCGTGGTGACGTGTTCCGGATGGACGCAGATCGCCGCCGGCAAGCGGACCGCACGCGTCGCCCGCTCGCAAAGCGCTTCAATCTGGGTCGGACGGTCATCGTCGCCCAGCGAGGTCAGGTCAAGATGGCCGAGCAAGGCCTCGACAAGCTTGGAATCAGTCAACGTGGCTTTCTCGGAAGACATGGACACAGCCTAGACCGACCGCAAGCCGCAGCTTCTGATCCGGATCAAGCCGGCCCGAATCCGATGCGGTCGGACCGGTGCGTTGCTGCACCCACCGCGCGTCAACAGCCATCGCGTGATCACACCGGCACCGTCCCCGACACAAACGTTCCCGGCCAAGGCTGAATGCCGGGCAGCGCAAGAGCGCCATCGGCATCAGCCGGAAGCACACGGCCCTGTTCCGGGGCGGCGCGATCGTGTCGCTGCCAGATACCTCGATCCCGCGCATGCACCCCCGCCTGCCACGTCGCAAGCCCGTCCGACGCTTTGGTTTGCCTGACCGACCTGCAACATCGATCTGCACATGTCAGCGTGGCCTGCGCCGACTCGACTTGACGAATGCGGGCCGGGATGTTTCATGGATTGCACCACCGCTGCCGGCTTCTTCCATGTGCTACTCCGCGATCATCCATGCCGACTGGCAGAAGTTTCTTCGGGTCTCCGGAGGCGACATCAGCTACGGCGACTTCGTCGACAAGTACTGGTCGCGAAGTCAGGGCGCGCAGCTGAAGATTCCGAAAGGTGTTGATCTCGGGTTTCTGCATCCGAACAACGAGCAGGAGAGGCGCATCAAGTCGCTGATCGATGCCTACGATGCGCAACAGGTGACGAAGCTGGAGCAGGAACTGTTCCAGCAGACCCGGCGCCTTAACGACGCCGAGCGCGCGCTGAAGGTGAAGGAAACCAGGAAGACGCTCAACGAACAGCGCATTGCCCGGAACAAGATCGAGGCGGCGAAGCGCCGGCTGGCTGACCTGCGACGTACCGATCCCGAAGACCGCGACAGCCGCATCTTTCCGCAGGTGCATGCGCCGGTGATGGTCAGCGAGAACGGTCGACGCACGCTGAAGCTGATGCGCTACGGCTGTCGGCCGGCGGGCAAGCCGGCCAGCTACGACAAGAAGTACCCGGGCACCTACAACGCGCGGCGCGACAATCTGGAAGGCTTCTGGAAAGGCCAGTTCGGCCACAGCCACGGCATCATCATCGTGGACACGTTCTTCGAGAACGTGGAGATCGACGGCAGGAACCAGGTGCTGCAGTTCACCCCCGACGACGGC
>JAGRJX010000216.1 GCA_020442545.1 Lysobacterales bacterium | reverse complement strand
GATGCACGGCGCGGCGTTCCAAACGTTCGAGCGTTTGCAATACCCGTCTTTCGCGGCTCGTACCCAGTGAAATTACCGCGGCGGTGCCGGTCGGGTTGTTCGGCACCGCCGTTGTCTTTCAGGTAGCTGAACCGACAGCGCCCGGTATTGAGTCGGCTCCACCGCTTCGCGGCTTGAGCCGACCTGCCGGGAACCGCACGTGGCAGCAAAATTTTGGAGACAGCAGCCACCTTGATGCCGCAGGCGGGTGATCTTGCGGGTCGGCGATGTCGCAGGCCGGTTCAAGCGCCGCAGGCGCGGAACCGACAGCTTCCGGAATCGCGTCGGCTCCACCGCTACGCGGTTTGAGCCGATCGGCCGAACGATGGTTGCATGGCTGCGCTTGCTGCATTGGCTCGTGCCTGCCAGCATCGGGCATGAGCCGATGGGGAGTGAGCCGCATGGGTCAGGGCAAGGCGGCGGGAAAAAGCGCATTCATGGGGCGGCTGTTGGTGGCGGTCTTGCTGTCCTTGATCAGTGCCACGCCGATGGCATCGCAGGCTTTGCGCATCGCGCTGCCGGAAACACCGATGTTCCGCCAGTTCACGGTGGCCGATGGGCTGCCGGGCAACGATGTGGTGGCGCTGGCCGAGGATCAGGAGGGTTACCTGTGGGTGGCGACCAATGATGGTCTGGGACGCTTCGACGGTGCCGATTTCGAGGTCTACCGCTACCAGCCGGGCGTTGACGACGGTCTGGCCGGTAATGTCGTGCAGGCGCTGCATGTGGACCGCGCCAATCGTCTGTGGGTGGCGGTCGAAGGCGGTGGACTGGCGCGGATGGAAGCGGATCGCGAGGGTTTCCGGATCTACCGTAAGGGCGCACCGCAAGCGCTGGCCAGCGACGACGTGTGGACCATCACCTCGACGCCGGACGGCGCAATCTGGTTCGGCACCTACGCCGGCGGCCTGTATCGCCTTGATCCGGAAACCGATGCGCTCAAAGTCTGGCGTGCCGATGCCGACAACCCGGACAGCCTGGCGCACGACACCATCCTCGACCTGCAGGTGGATGCGCAGGGTCGTCTGCTGATCGGCAGCGTCAATGGCCTGCAGCGTTTCGACGGTGAGCATTTCCAGACGCTGGCCAATGCCGGTGGCGGTCTGCTGGGACGGGTCGTGTTCAAGATCGGCAAAGGCTTGAACGACGCGCTGTGGATTGCCAGCAGTGGCGGCCTGCAGCGGCTTGCTCCCGGTGGCGGGCTGCAAGTCCCCGCATGGGCGGATCGGATGAGCAGCGCGTCGGTGGCGTCGTTCCTGTTCGAGAACGGACGATTGGCCTGGCTCGGGACTCAGCGGGGGCTGGATCGCCTGCCTTCGCCGGGTGATGGTGCCGATCACTATCGCGACGCGGCCGGTTCCGCGTGGCGTGACCTGCCGATTGCCCGCGCCTCGGTGATGGACATGCGCGTTGATCATGATGGCGGCTACTGGTTTGCAACGCGCGGTCAGGGCCTGTTCCGGCTGTCGCCGGGCTGGCGCGATTTTGCCGCGATTCCCCATCGTGAGGACGATGTGGCTACGCCGTCGAGTCGCTCGCCGGTGCGCACCAGTGCTGCGCTGGATGGCGGACTGTGGATGGTGGGGCGGCACGGTGGCGTGGACTGGCTGGACCCGGGCAGTGGCCGCGTGGAGCGCCGCATTCCGGCAGACGCGCTGGCGGATGATCGTCTGTGGATGGCGCTGCAGACCGCGCCGGACGCACTCTGGATCGGCCATCAGACCGGTCTCAGTCGTCTTGATCCGCGTGAACCGGAAACCACCCGCAAGGACTGGAACGCGGAGAGCAGCGATGACGCCACGCCGCCGGGGCTGGTCGACCATCTGCTGGCGGATGGCGATGGCGGCGTCTGGCTTTCGGCGATGGGCGCGGGCGTCCAGCACCGCGATGCGCAGGGGCAGGTGCTGGCGCACTTCGACGTGGCCAGCGGATCGCTCGACAATGCCGAAGTGGAGTCCATGGCATGGGCGCCTGACGGATCGTTGTGGCTGGCCACCGGGGCCGGCATGCGGCGTCTTGACGGCGCGGGGTTCAGGCCGGTGCCGGGTGTCGACGCCGGTCGTGTTCATGCGTTCCTGTTCGATGCGGAGGGCCGTCTGTGGACGCAGCGCGTGGATCGCGTCCAGCGGCATCGGCCGGATTCCGGCGCCTGGCGCGTTGACATCACGTTGGACAGCCACGACGGCGCGCCTCCGGTGCCGGCCGGTGGCATGGCCCTCGATGGCGACGGGCGGATCTGGCTGACCACCCTGCGCGGCCTCTGGCGCCTGGACCCGGTCGCGAGGCGATCACGATCATTCAGCACGCGCGACGGATTGCCGGGAAGTGAGTTCAGCAACCGACCGCTGACGCAGCTGGCCGGAGACCGCATCGTGACCGGCTACACCGGGGGAATTCTGCTGTTCCATCCGCCGGACCTTGCGCCAGAGCCGAAGGTGGAGCTGCGGTCGGTTCAGCTGCGGCGCGATGGTCGGCGCCTGGGCCTGGCACCGGAGGGTCCGTGGACGCTGCGCCCTGGCGATCAGGAGCTGACCGTAAGAGCCCGAGTGCCGGCGCTTTCGGATCCCGGCGGGCGGCGCTTTCGCTTCCGGCTGGATGGCGCGGACAGCGACTGGGTGGAGGTCGGGCCCGGTGGCGAGCGCAACTATCCGTCGCTGCCGCCCGGTGACTATCGACTGGAGGTGCTTGCTGCCAATGCCGATGGGCGCTGGACGCCGACACCGCTGGTCCGCGAGTTGACGGTTCTTCCGCCCTGGTGGCAGAGCCTGCCGGCGCGGCTGGCGGCACTCGTGCTGCTCATGCTGCTGCTGTTGTGGGCCTGGTACGCCTACCGCGCCCGGATGGCCACGCGCCATGCCGCGGCAATCCGTGATCGCGAACGGCGCTGGGCCATCCAGGCATCGGAGGCCAAGAGCCGCTTTCTGGCGACCATGGGACACGAGATCCGTACCCCGATGACTGGCGTCCTGGGCATGAGCGAACTACTGCTGGAGTCGCCGCTGCAGGCGAAGCAGCGGGAGCGCGTAGAAGCGATCCATCGCTCCGGTCAGCACATGCTGCGGCTGCTCAACGATGCGCTCGACCTGTCGCGGATCGAAGCCGGACGCCTCAGTCTGCAGGACGCAGCGTTCAGCCCGCGCGTCGTGATCGATGACGTCAGCGCATGGCTGGCGCCGCAGGTAGAAGCCAAGGGTCTGCGCTTCGACGTCGAGACGGATGCCGGGCTTCCCGACGCGCTGCTGGGCGACGCCCACCGTATCCAGCAGATCCTGCTGAATCTGGGGGGGAATGCGGTCAAGTTCACCACGGATGGTTTTGTATCGCTTCGTGCTGCCGGCGGCACGGGTGGTGGCGTGGTTTTCGAGGTCGCCGACAGCGGTCCCGGGCTGGATGCCGAGCAGCAGCGACGCCTGTTCCAGCGCTTCGAGCAGGCCGAAGGCGCGCGCACGGCGGCACATTACGGGGGCAGCGGGCTGGGGCTGGCAATCTGTCAGGAGCTGGCGCTGCTGATGGGCGGGCGCATTGATGTGCGCAGCGAACCGGGTAAAGGCAGTCGTTTCACGGTGACGCTGCCGCTGCCCGTCGCGGATGCGGTGCTGCGGGAATCAGTGCCGGCGTCTGCATTTCCACCTGCCGCTGGCGCGACGGCTGCCGGGGTGCAGCCGGTAGCGGCCTCGACGCCGCCAGACCAGCTCTCGCTCAATATCCTGCTGGTTGAAGACGACAGCACCGTTGCCAACGTGGTTTCCGGTCAGCTGGAAAGTTTGGGTCATCGGGTCAGCTGGGCCGCGCACGGGCTCGACGCGCTGGCGCGCGCCAGCGGCGACTTCGATCTCGCCTTCCTCGACCTTGACCTGCCCGGTATCGACGGCCTGGAGCTTGCCCGCCTGCTGCGTACGCAGGGTCAGCGCTTCGGCCTCATCGCATTGACTGCCCGCGCCGATCCGAATGCCGAACGCGATGCTCTTGAAGCCGGTATGGACGGATTCCTGCGCAAGCCGGCTACCCGTTCACAGTTGGAGGCGGCTTTGGCTGGCTGGCGGGTGCGCCGATCCGGTTGAGCTGGTGCGGTGGTGGCCGCGCTTCAGCGGCGATCACCAGCCAGCGGGACAAGGCGTTTCCACCAGCCGCTGCCCTTCGGCCAGTGGTCACCGGTCAGGTACGGGTGCTGCGGATCATTCAGCTGCAGCACGCGACGGGCGTCGGCGGAGAGCTGCTGCTGGCCCAGGTGGTCGTAGCTCAGCGCCATGATGGCCAGCGCGTCCGGGATGTACTCCGACTGCGGGTAGTGCTCGACGACGTAACGGCCACGGTTGGCGGCGGCGATCCAGGCATCGCGGCGCAGGTAGTACTTGGCCACGTTCACTTCATGGCGCGCCATCTGGTTGCGCAGGTAGACCATGCGCTGGCGCGTATCGGCGGCGTAGCGGCTGTTCGGATAGCGGCGCAGCAGTTCGGCAAAGTCGTTGAAGCTCTGCTGGATACTGCTCTGGTCGCGCTGGGTCAGGTCCAGGCGCACATAGTTGCCGAGAAAGGTGTCGCGGCGCGAGAAATTGATCAGACCACGCAGGTAGTAGGCGTAGTCGACGTGCGGATTGGTCGGATAGGTCTTGATGAAGCGATTGACCGCGGACAACGCCTCCTCGTTGTCGCGCGTCTTGTACTGCGCGTAGGCCAGCTCCAGCTGCGCCTGTTCGGTGTACGACCCGTAGGGGAAGCGGGCTATCAGGCGGCGGTAGTAGCGCGCAGCACGGCTGTAGTTGCCGTTCTGGATGGAGGTCTTGGCCTCCTGGTACATACCTTCGACCGGCAGGGTCTCCATCGGGTCTTCCTTGCTGAAATAGCGGCCGCAGCCGACGGTCAGCAGCAGGGTTGCGAGGATGAGCAGGCGCAGAAGGCCGGAATATCGGATCATGGAGACATCGCTTTGACGGGTCGGGCCGGTGCCGGGGGGCTTTGAGACGCCCTGCGGGCCACCGGAAGGGGCCGATCATAGCGCAAAGCCGAAACCCGACTCCACGCATCAGCGCAACGCCGAATGAACGTCAGACCCGATTCCAGCCGTCCATCCACCGACCAGTCCCCCGCCATTCGCGAAGCCGAAGTCGGCACCGCCGAGGCGGGGCTGCGCTTCGACCAGGCGCTGGCGCAGCTGTTTCCGGCGTATTCGCGCTCGCGCCTGGCGGCCTGGATCAAGTCCGGTGACGCCACCGTCGAAGGAGCGCAACGACGGCCGCGCGACCCGGTTCTGGCCGGCGAACGTGTCCAGGTCCGCGTGCCCGACGAGCCAGCGCTGGACGACCAGGCCGAAGCCATCGCCCTGGATATCCTGCATGCAGACGAGCACCTGCTGGTGGTGAACAAGCCGCCCGGGCTGGTGGTGCACCCGGGCGCCGGCAACCGCAGTGGCACGCTGGTCAACGCGCTGCTGCACCACGATCCGTCGCTGGCGGCCCTGCCGCGCGCCGGCATTGTCCATCGCCTGGACAAGGACACCAGCGGTGCCCTGCTGGTGGCGCGGCGTCTGGAAAGCCACGCGGCGCTGGTGGCGCTGCTCGCCGCCCGCGACATCCACCGTCGCTACGAGGCTGTCGTCCTCGGCACGCTGGTTGCAGGCGGCACCATTGACGCCCCGCTGGATCGCCATCCGCACGACCGCCTGAAACGCGCGGTGGTCGAGGAGGGGCGACCGGCGGTGACCCATTTCCGCATCCGCGAGCGCTTCCGCGCACATACGCGCGTCCAGGCCGACCTTGAAACCGGCCGTACCCACCAGATTCGCGTGCATTTCGCCCATCGTGGGCATCCGCTGCTCGGCGACCCGCTGTACGGCGGCCTGCGCCGGCCGCCCAAGGGCGCGGACGACGAGACGCTGGCCGTGCTGCGCGGCTTCCGACGGCAGGCGCTGCACGCCGAGCGGCTCAGCTTTGTGCATCCGGTCAGTGGTGATGAACTGGCCGTCGAGGCGCCAAGGCCGGCAGACCTTGAAACGCTCATTGCCAGGCTGCGCCGCGACACCGAGGCCAATCCGCCCGAGTGGGCCTGAGATTGATGGGCGAGCGTTCCGTAGCGTCGTCATCTCTGCTATGGGCGGACTGGGACGTCGCCGGTGTTTGCGCGCTGACCACGCTGCGCGGTCCGGCCGGTGTCTCGGTGCCCCCTTACGAGCGCTTCAACCTGGGCCTGCGCAGTGGTGACCGGACCGACCACGTGCTGGCAAACCGTGAAGCCCTGATTGAGCTTGCCGGTCTGCCCGGGACGCCACGCTGGCTGCATCAGGTTCACGGCACGCGCGTCTTGCAGGCCGAGGCGGCGTCCTGCGAAGGCGACGAGCCGGCGGCGGATGCCGCGATCAGCGTCACTCCCGGTACCGTGCTTGCGATCCTGACGGCCGACTGCCTGCCGGTGGTGTTCGCCGCCGAAGACGGTAGCGAGGTGGCTGTCGCCCATGCTGGCTGGCGCGGCATGGCGGCTGGCGTGCTGCAGGCGACGCTGGCGGCCATGCGCACGTCACCGTCGCGCCTGCTGGCGTGGCTAGGTCCGGCGGCGGGCCCGGATGCCTATGAAGTGGGTGAGGAAGTCCGCGCGTCGTTGCTGGATCAGGCTGCGGACGACCGGCCGGCATTTCACGCCACGCGGCCTGGCCACTGGCATTGCGACCTCTACACGCTGGCGCGCCGGCGTCTGCGGGATGCAGGCGTGGATCGCATCCATGGCGGTAGACACTGCACGATCAGCGATGCAAAACGCTTTTATTCGTACCGTCGGGATGGCGCGGCCAGCGGCCGGATGGCCACGCTGGTGTGGATGCGCTGACGCGGGTCACCCGCTGATGGCGGCTGGCAGGCACGTCCTCGCCGCGCCGACTTGATCCGTGGGCAACCGCCACCATCTCAGAGGCATTGATACAGCCTCTCCGGAGATGCCCGATGCGCATGGACAAACTCACCTCGCGCTTCCAGCAGGCCTTGCAGGAAGCGCAATCGCTTGCGGTAGGCCGCGACCACAACCTGATCGAACCCGTTCACCTGCTGATTGCGCTGCTGGATCAACAAGATGGCAGCACGCGGCCCTTGCTGGCGCAGGCCGGCGTCAACGTGCCAGCACTTCGTGAACGGCTGGGCGAGACGCTGGAAGCGCTGCCGAAAGTGTCCGGTCAGGCCGGCAACCTGAGCGTTGGCAACGACCTCGGCCGCCTGCTCAACGTCACCGACAAGCTGGCCCAGCAGCGCGGCGATGCCTTCATTGCCAGCGAGCTGTTCGTACTGGCCGCATTGGAGGACAGCGGCGCGGTTGGCAAGGCGCTGAAAGCTGCCGGTGCCGACAAGTCGCGGCTCGAAGCCGCCATCGACAAATTGCGCGGTGGCGAGAACGTGCAGAGCGAAAACGCTGAAGACCAGCGTCAAGCGCTGGCCAAGTTCACCATCGACCTGACCGAGCGCGCAGAGTCCGGAAAGCTCGATCCGGTGATCGGC
>JAGRJX010000215.1 GCA_020442545.1 Lysobacterales bacterium | reverse complement strand
ATGAACTTGACGTAGTCGTCGTTGAGCCACTTGGGATTGCGCTCGCCCAGCGGCCCGCCGTCGACCTCGAAATAGTTTTCGGTATCGCGCTGGCCCATGCTGTCGTGGCCGCGCAGCAGGCCGGCGATCCACTCGCCCTTGTTGGCCGAATGCCCGGAATACGGCGGATTGCCCAGCACCACCATCACCGGTGCATCGCGCTTGACCTCGCCGGCGGCGCGCGATTCCTCGGCCAGCCACTGGGTGAACAGCGGCAGGCCGGTCATTTCGTGGGCTTCTTCGAGCGAGTTGGTGAGGTAAACGCCCAAGCGCTGGTCGCTGGCGAAGTCGTAGCCGCTGTGCTCCAGTTCCAGGCCCAGCTTCATGTGGGCGACGGCGTAGGGGGCCATCAGCAGCTCGAAGCCGAACAGGCGCGGCAGCAGGTGCTCGGCGACGTAGCCGGGCCAGGCGCCGGCGTTGCCGTCGAAGTGCTCGCGGATTTTGGCGATCACCGCAAACAGGAAGGTGCCGGTGCCGGTGGCCGGGTCGAGAATCTGCAGGCGGTGGGTTTGGTAAGTCTCCTCGCCCTTGCCGCGCAGCTTGGGGCGTTTGAGCTTGATCTTCTTCGCATGCGCGAGGCCATCCTTCATGCCGAAATCACGGCGCAGCACGGCGTCGATGCTGCGCACGATCCAGCCGACCACCGGCTCGGGCGTGTAGTAGACGCCGCGCGCCTCGCGCATCTTCGGGTCGTAGGCGGCGAGGAAGGTTTCGTAGAAATGCACGACCGGGTCTTCCTGCCGGGTGCGGCGGCCGAAGTCGGCGAGGATCGCCGCCATGTCGGCGCGGGCCAGCAGTTCGGCCAGTTGATCCACCGCCCAGGCGATGCGCTCGTCGAGGTCCGGTCCGGCGATGCTGTTGAACAGCTTGCGCAGGAACGGGTTGGTTTTCGGCAGCGCGCTGGCCGCCTTCTGTCGAGTAAAGCCGGCGGCGGGCACGTTGCAGCGCGCGGCGAACAGGCCGTAGCACAGGGTCTGCGCGTACATGTCGGCGAACTGCTCGGTGCTGAGCGACTCGATCAGCACCCGGCGGAAGGCTTCGCGCTGGCCGTGCAGTTCGCCGCTGTCGCCTTCGGCGGCAAAGGTTTTCAGGATCAGGTCGCGGATCAGCCGCGCCAGACCGGCCATGCGCGTGGCCAGGTCCTGCGGCGTGGACTTCAGCGGAATGTCGGTGGCGAGAAACTGGCCGAGCAGTTGGGTGACTTCCGAGGCGTCGTCGGCGTTCCAGCGGATGCGGCCCTTGGTGTCCGGGCGCGGCAGGCTGGCGGAGAGGCGCAGTTCGCCGTCGAGATACCAGTCGAAACGCAGGTAGTCGGTGAGGATCAGGTTGCCCAGCGATTCGCGGTAGCGGCGCAGCTGCTCGCCGCGCGCGGTCTTGTCGAGGTCAATGCCGACATCCTTGGCCTCGACATAGCCCAGCGGCACCAGGCCGCGGCTGATGATGAAGTCCGGCGCGCCGCATTCGATATGCCGCGGCTCGTTGGTGGCGCGGATGCCGCCGTCGGCGATGCCTTCCAGCAGCGTCTTCAGCGCGGGCCGATGGGTGTGCTCGGTGGCGTTGCCGGCCTTCAGCGCCTGGGCGATGGCGTCGAGGTAGCTTTTCAGTGCATCGCTCACAGCGGCTGGGCTCCTTCGCCGTGGATGGTGTCCGCGCGGTTCGCGTGGCAGGGACGGCGGTTGTGCCGAAATAGTAACGAAATCGTCGATTTTCGTTACTTGCGGTGAGAAACGCGCCTGCAAGTAACGATGTCGATTGTCTGTGTATCGGAAGTTATACCACCGGTTGTTAATGGGTGGTATAACTCTCGTGTGCTCATTTCGAGGAATGCGATGTCTCTGTATCGAGAGTTGCCGATCGCCGCGCAGACCGCCTATGCCGAGCTGGAAGACCTGGTGCAGGTAGCCGAAGCCTCGCGCTCGCCAGCGTTTGTGACCGGCAAGGTCATGTGGAAGACGATCAAGGGCCGCCGCTACGGATACTGGGCCTTCAAGGAGTACGACGGTCGCAAGCGCGAGTACTACCTGGGGCCGGAAGGGCCGGCGATTGCCGCCATCGAAGCCGCACGCGAGAAGGGTGCGCCAGCACTTGAAGCCGTGTCGAGACAGGCTGCTGCGGCACTGGCGCAGGGCTGTGCGGCCACGCCACCCAAACATTTCCGTATTGCCAAGCGGCTATCGGAATACCAGTTCTTCCGTGCCGGCGGCCTGCTGGTAGGAACGCATGCGTTTCTGGCCATCGGCAACCGGTTGGGTATCGCCTGGAGCAGCGGTACGCGAACGCTTGATCTTGACTTCGCCCATGCCGGGCCCGGCGGCAATCTGGCAATGGCCTTGCCAGCCAACCTCCGCGCTGATGCACACGATGCGTTGACGTCACTCGACATGGGCTTTCTGCCGGCATTGGGTGGCAGCAAGGGGTTTGCCAGCCATAACGTCAGTGAACAGGATGCCGCCCTCCGGATCGATTTTCTGACGCCGCAGCGTCGCGCGGGAGCTGAGGTGCATGCGCCGGAGCTGGGTGTGGCGCTGAGTCCGATGAAGTTTCTGGACTATCTCATCGAGACGCCGGATCAGGCGGTGCTGCTCGATCAGGCCGATGCGGTGCTGGTCAATCTGCCCGATCCAGCACGCTATGGTCTGCACAAGCTGCTGGTGGCGCAGGAGCGCGGTGCGCGGCATCCCAAATTCCGCAAGGACATTCTTCAGGCACTGGCGCTGATCGAGTGGCACCTGACGCGTTCACCGACTGCGCTGGGCGATGCCTGGGAGGACTTTGCCGGGCGTGGTGCAGGCTGGATCAAGCGCGCCAGGGCGTCGTTGTTGCAGGCACCGGAAGATCAGATTGACCTGGTAGAACGCTTCCGCAGCGAAATCATCGAACGCAAATGAAAACGGGCCGCTGATGCGGCCCGTTTCGGTGTTGCGGTCAGCGGACGACGCTTACTTGAGCTTCGCGGCCTTGCGCAGTTCCTCGGCGCGGTCGGTCTGCTCCCAGGTGAAGCTGGTGGCGGTCTGCTTGGCGCCGTTGGCGTCGGTGTAGCTCACCGTGCCCGGCTTGCGGCCGAA
>JAGRJX010000214.1 GCA_020442545.1 Lysobacterales bacterium | reverse complement strand
ATCCTCAAGGACGGCAAGAGCGTGGATCGCCTCGATGCCGGGGAGTCGGCTGAACTGCTGCTGGACCGGACGCCGTTCTACGGCGAATCCGGCGGCCAGATGGGCGATGCCGGTGCGCTTCGCGGTGCCGACGAGCTGCTGTTCGCCGTCAGCGACACGCGCAAGTATGCGGGTGCCTACCACGCGCACGTCGGCGAGCTGAAGCAGGGCATCCTGCGCGTCGGTGAAATGCTGGACGCGGCTGTCGATGGCGAACGCCGCCAGCGCATCGTGCTCAACCACTCGGCCACGCACCTGCTGCACGCCGCGCTGCGCGCCGTGCTGGGCGATCACGTCCAGCAGAAGGGTTCGCTGGTCGCGCCGGATCGACTGCGCTTCGACTTCTCGCATTTCGAGGCGGTGACGCGCGAGCAGCTGCGCGAGATCGAACACCGCGTCAACGCCGAAATCCGCGCCAACCACGCCGCCGACATCCGTCACATGGGCATGCAGGAGGCGCTGGACTTCGGCGCGCTGGCACTGTTCGGCGAGAAGTACGGCGAGCAGGTGCGCGTGCTGAAGCTGGGTGACGGCAGCATCGAGCTTTGCGGCGGCACGCACGTCGAGCGCAGCGGCGACATCGGCCTGTTCCGCATCGTGTCGGAAGGCGGCATTTCCGCCGGCGTGCGCCGCATCGAGGCCGTGACCGGCGATGCCGCGCTGTCCCAGGTCGAAGCCGAGCATGACCATCTCGACCAGTTGGCGTCGCTGCTGGGCGGCAGTGCGCAGGACGCCACCGACAAGCTGAAGGCATTGCTGGATCGCGCCAAGCGTCTGGAGAAAGAAATCGACGCCATGAAGGCCAGCGCGGCGGCGGATGCCAGTCGCGACCTCGCCGACAAGGCCGTGGAGATCGAAGGCATTCGCCTGGTTGCTGCACGCCTCGATGGCCTCGATGCCAAGGCGCTGCGCGACGCCGTCGACCAGCTCAAGGATCGGCTGCGCGACGCCGTGGTGCTGCTGGCCAGCGGCAGCGACGGCAAGGTGTCGCTGATTGCCGGCGTGGCCGGCGCGGCGCAGGGCAAGGTCAAGGCCGGCGACCTGATGCGGCATGTCACCGGCGCCATTGGTGGCAAGGGCGGCGGTCGTCCGGACATGGCACAGGGCGGTGGCCCGGATGGTCCTGCAGTGGCCGAAGCGCTGGCTGGTGTCGAAAGCTGGGTGGGCGAGCAGGTAGGCGCCGGCTGAGACGAGGTTGCTTCGACCACCATGAAAAAGCAGGTTGCGCCAAAGGATTCTCAAGCCGAATTTGCGGATTTTCCGATCACTGGTCTCGTTCCTGGCTGGTTCTTTCGAGTGCAGGAGGTATCTTCTGGTCAGTTCGTTGCGGACGGTACGGACCTGCGCGGACGGCTAGTGTCCTTCCAAGGCAGCGATCCGCAGCGACTGTTGATGCGTTGCCTTAAGCCGAAAGGATGAGGGTGGATAGTGGCTTGATCGCACCAGGGGTTGTTTCGTGGCCTTGTTCGATTGCCGCTATATCAGGCCAATTGCAGGAATTTGGCCAGCTAGGCTAGTATCGAAGCGTCATGCCATGCGCTGATAGCGTGTGGCGAGGGATGCACGCGCCTGGGGAGGCGCGGTTCACGTAGGG
Organism: Lysobacterales bacterium; assembly: GCA_020442545.1. Taxonomy (GTDB): domain Bacteria; phylum Pseudomonadota; class Gammaproteobacteria; order Xanthomonadales; family Xanthomonadaceae; genus JACKOX01. The sequence goes on along the minus strand of JAGRJX010000214.1, from coordinate 379 downwards.
AGCGCCCGCGCCGGGAATGCGGGGGGCAAGGAGGCGTGACATGTTGATTCTGACCCGCCGGGTCGGCGAAACACTGATGGTCGGTGACCAGATCACCGTGACCGTGCTGGGCGTGAAGGGGAACCAGGTTCGCCTGGGCATCAACGCGCCCCGCGACGTGGCCGTGCATCGCGAGGAAATCTTCCAGCGTATCCAGCATGAAGGCGGCGAATCGGCCCCTGAACCGGCCGCGCCGGACGCCGAAAACAGCGCAAAATCCTGAGAAACCTGAAGCGTCGACCGTCCGCGCGGGTTTACCCGGACGCGGCGAGCCGCTATCCTTGCGCGCCTGCCGCCGCTGCGGCAGCAAAACCCGGAGAGTTGCCCGAGTGGCTGAAGG
>JAGRJX010000213.1 GCA_020442545.1 Lysobacterales bacterium | reverse complement strand
CAGATCGACACGCCCTACCTCACCGAAACCACCTCGGGCCTCACCTACGCCGTCGACCGCTTCAAGGACTGGCCACACAGCGCCCATATCACGTTGCGTCGTGGCGAACGCTCACGCTTGGCGGATTATGCGTCGGAGATGCTGTAAAGTCGTTTAGGGGCACACATCTGGGTCACACCCACCAGCAGCGAGGTGCGTCATGAGCATGCCCAAATCGATCGCTCTCCTGGCGGCTGCTCTTGCTGCCGCAAACGTTTCCGCACAGAGCGCCGTACCGCCTCGAACCGAAGTGATCAGTACGCGTGATCAGGCGGCGATCGCCGTTTCCTACTACGCCTGCTATGAATCGTTCGACGAAGCATTTACTCCTGAAGCAAGAACAATCCATGCGGTCCAGTACCAGGACGGCACCGGCAATTACCGACATACCCTGCGTGTTCGACTGAGACAGGAAACCGGCGTTATTTGTCCCGGGCTTCCACCTCCCGCATCAACGTCTGTCGGGCTCGGTTTACTGCCAGCCGGCTACCACCGCGTCAACGTCCAGGTCACCAACTCTGACACCACCGTGCAGACGTTTGAGCAGGTCTTCCACGTTGGGGATTCCGTTCAAGACTGGGTTTCGGGTGCCTGGTATTCGCCCGAACAAAACGGTCGTGGGCTGTTCCTGACGAAGCTCCCACTCGCCGCGTATCCGGACGACCAGCAGAAGTATTCCATTTACTGGGCAACCCACGACAGCGAAGGTCAGCCGACCTGGTTGCTGACCACCGCAGCAATGACCGACTTCGTCGTCGAGGGACAGGCGATTTCCACCGACGGTGCACCGCTTTCAGCCGAGCCTGCGTTCCTGCAACCCAGGGTCTGGGGCGAGCTGGCATTCGAATATTTGGGTTGCGGGAAAGGTCGACTGAGCTGGGACGGCAATGACCCCGCCATTGCTGACGGCAGCATCGAGGTGATCCAACTGGCAAGGCCGGTCGGTCTCCCCGCCTGCGTCAGCCACCCGAATGTTGATGCCATCTGGCTCGAATAGGCCGGGATCAAGCCTGCCAGACAAAGAAAGGGCTCCCGAAGGAGCCCTCAACAAACCACGAACAAGCCCTGAACTGGTTGGTTGTTGCCTAGAAACTCATGCTCCACACGGCCTCGACTTCGACCTGCGAGCCGCTGTCGAGGTCACGCTGGACGTAGGGGGTAGCGCCGAGGAAGTAGCGCGATGGCGCGTAGCTGGCCGCCAGCGACAGCGTGCCAAAGCTGCCGAGGCCACGACGGTAGCCCAGCGCCCAGTTGCTGTCGGTGAAATCGGATCGCAGCGCGCGCAGCAGGATTTCGGACGTCGGCTCCGGCTGCTGCTGCGTGGTGTAGCGCAGGCTCCACTTCCCGCCATGCTGGTCGTCCAGCGCCGCCTCCGCGCTGTAGATGCTCAGGTCACGCCAAGCAAAGGTCGGCGAAGCACCGTCACCCAGCAGCGACAGGAAACGACGCGGCAGCGCGGCGCTGGAGAATGCGTCAATGCCGCTGTAGAAGATGCGCTCGGCACCTGCCGACAGCTGCCAGTGTTGGTTCGGCTGGTAGCTCAGCGCCACCTCGGCACGGGCTGGAACATCGAAGTCACCGGGCTCGGAATAGACACCACGGTAGGCCTTGAACGGCTCCATGTTGATGCGCGACTGGACACCCACGCTGAGAGAAAGGCCGCTGGCGACACCTCGCGAGTAATCGAGACGCACACCGCCACCGGTCGCGCTCTCCGGCAATGGATCCACGTGGCTGCCGTACAGGCGAACCGGTGCATCCCACGCGAAGACGCCAAGTCCGGCGCTGGCAAAACGCTGCCGCGCCAGCACGGCACCAAGCGCCAGGCGACCATTCTCGCCCAGGGACTGTTCGATGCTGGATGCGACGAACTCGCCCTTCAGCATCGAGCGCGCATCGCCCAGCAGGCCCAGCTCGGACCCGGTTGCCAGATGACGCACCTGATCCCGGGGCGCGAGTCGCAGATGCCAGACTGACCCGGTATCAGCAAGGGCCACCTGGAAATGCTGCTCGCCACGCAGACTGCTGGCAAACTGGTTGCGAAGCGGCGCAATCAGGCTCGGCATCGCAGCCGGTTCGTAGTTCAGCCAATCGAAGTCAGGCGCAATCTGCTGGTGCAGGTAGGCCTTCCACTGTGATTTCAGCGACTCCGCGTGACGTGATGCCGGTGCTGCACTCACCGCAGTCAGCATCCCGCAGGCGGCCAGGCAAATTGCGGCACAAAGCGCACGGCGCACGGGGACCCGGCCTGCAATGCCGGATGGACGCGAAAATTTCGTGCAATCGTTCGACATGTCGCTCGCGCGGTAGTCTAGAGTGGCGGACCGCTGCAGTATGGCGAAAAAACCACAGAGGGTCAACGATTTGTTAACCACACGCGACACCGGAAAACCGGCACCAAGACGGGCGATTTCAACCAGATTCTGCTGCCTGCAGGCGAACGTGTTGTGAAAATGCAACACCCGGACGGGCGCCCTGTCTGCGCGCTCACGATTGCCGGCTCCGACAGCGGTGGCGGCGCTGGCATCCAGGCCGATCTCAAGACCTTCGCCGCCTTCGATCTACACGGCCTCAGCGCGATCACCGCCATCACCGCACAAAACACGCGCGGCGTTCGCGCGGTGCAATCGATCTCGCCCGAACTGATCGCTGCCCAGCTCGATGCCCTGTTCGAGGACTTTGCCGTTGACGCGGTGAAGATCGGCATGCTGGGCGACGCCCGAACGATCCGTGCCGTCGCCGCCGGCCTTCGTCGTCATGCGCCGGCGCGCGTGGTGCTCGATCCGGTGATGATCGCCACGTCCGGAGCCGCGCTGATCGACCCGGAGGCCATCGACACGCTGACCGACCTGCTGTTTCCATTGGCCACCGTGATCACGCCGAACCTGCCGGAAGCGGCGCGCCTGCTGCGCTGCGACAACATCCACGAGGGTACCGCCACCGAAGCCGCCCAATCCCTGCGCCGCATGGGAGCCGCCGCCGTACTGCTCAAGGGCGGGCACGCCGGCGGTGCACAGGTGGTCGATCTGCTGGATGACGGCGAGCGCACGCTTCGCTTCGTGCATGATCGGCTTCCGGGTGAGGGTCACGGCACGGGTTGCACCCTCGCATCGGCGATCGCCGCCGACCTGGCACGCGGCGCTTCCCTGGTCGACGCCTGCGGTCGCGCCTGCGACTATGTCCATGCCGCCTTTGTCGCCGGCTACAAACCCGGACAAGGCAGCCTCGTAGTGCTCGACCATTTGGCAACGCGGGCCGGACAGGTGGCGTCCGCACCCACACCCCTCTCCGAACGAGTGGACGAATCATGAACGCAACAAGATCAATGACTTTCGCATTCCTGGGTCTGCTGCTGTGCGGCCCGGCACCGGCTCTGAATGATGCGGTTGCCGGCAATGCCAAGGCCGCCCGGCCCGTTTCGCCCCCCGTTCATTCCCTGCAGCAAGCGCTGCAGAAATCCGGCGCGGCCTCCGCCACCAAGCCCGCACCGCCACCGCGCCGTCCCGGGCCGGTCATCCGTATCGATGCATCGGTTGGGCCAGATGGCCGCCTGCAGCTGCACTGCGATCAGCACAATGCGCTGCCCACGCTGGATGCTCTGCCCGCGCTGCCTGAAACGGGAGGTCGTCCATGACCCTCTCCAGACATCTTGCCCTGCTGATGACCTTGGCAGCTTGGCTCGCCCTGCCTGTGGCCGCGACGCCGGCAGACGAAGTGGAACTGCAGAGCGGTGAACCAGTGAGCTTCGCCTTGCCGGCCGCCGCGTTCGCCCACGGATTCTTCATTGAGGTCGGCGACGCCGATACCGTGCTCAGCATCGACCTTGAAGCCGTGGATCACCCCGAAGTCGACATCGATCTGCTGGTCAGAAGAGCCACGCCGTTCCATTTCGACGCGCAGGCACCGGCCGACGCCGATGCGCTGTTCGACCAGGCGCAGTATCGCAGCGCCAGCAGCAGTGGCGATGAGACCCTCACGCTGCTGAAACAGGGGCGGCTCCCGCTGCGGGCAGGACGCTGGTACGTGGCCGCGCTGAATTTCGTGAACACCGAAGTCGAAGTCCGCTTGACTGCGACCCTCTCGCAGGCAACCGAAGCACCGTACGTCCCGATCAGCGTCGACTTCAATGCCGACATCACGCCCGGCGAAGACAACTGCAACGTGGCGCCGTGGAACGACAACACCGCGCGCGCACCTGTCGGCGGCAACGCAGGCACGACTCTGGGGCAGCAGCGCCGCAACGCGATGCTCGAAGCTGCGCGCCTGCTTTCCGAGGAACTGCGGCCAACCGTTCCGATTCGGTTGCGCGCCTGCTGGGACGACCTCGGCGGCGGCAATGCCCTCACCCTGGCCCAGGCCAGCTCCACGTATCTGTTCGTGGACGACACCGGCATCGGCAGCCACATGCCATTCCTTGACGATCGCTATACCTATTTCTCGACGCCGGCGGCAGCACGCCAGGCCGGTACCAGCACCTGCCATTTCGCCGGCGGACCCTGCAACGTCGCCGATGTGCGCGCGCAGTTCAATACCACGGTCGACACCTCCGAAGGTCTCGGTAGCCGCGGTTTCTACTATGGTTTCGACCGCAACAATGGCAGCGACGTGGACTTCATCTCCATCGGCATCCACGAGATAACCCACGGCCTCGGTTTCTTCGGCCTTGTGAGCGCCGGTCCTACTGACGACAATCCGGATGCACCAGCCCTTGGCGAACGCTTCAGCGACTACGCGGATGCCTTCGACAACCACGTCCGCTGGGTTGCGTCGGCAGACGACGCTGGCACACCACTGCTGGATCTCGACGCCGCCGATCGGGCGCTCGCCATGACCTCCGTCAGCGGGCTGCGCTTTGCCGGACCGCATGTACTGACAAGCCCCCGCAATGCGTTGGCCAGCAACCCCGCGCCGGGCAACTACCCGCCACTGTATGCACCCGCAAACCCGAGTCCCGGCTCAACCCTGTCGCACTTCAGTACCAGCGTGGCAGGCCAGTTGATGGGACCGTTCTCGCTGGCCTCGGCGCCTCACACGCTTGGCCTGGCTCGCGACGTCCTGTTCGATGTGGGCTGGGACCCGGCCGCGGTGACGGCTGTCGACCAGTTCCCGCGACCCGCGAGCGGCATCTACTTCGACCCGGCTCGCAATGGGCATGGCGTGAACCTGCTGCGGGTCCCCGGGCTGGAGGACTACTATTTCGTGGTGTTCTACACCTTCGACGCATCGGGTCGACCGGAGTTCTATACCAGCGGCGGACCGCTTGTCGACGGTGTTTTCGTGCCGTCCCGCGCCGCCAACGGTGATTCGCTGTTCCGCCCGGTCTACGTTCCCGGTGCCACTCCCCCCAACCAGGTCGACAACTCGCCGGGATTCAACGGGCAGATCCGCATTGATTTCAATGAAGCGGCAAGCTCACCAGCATGCCGGGACGGATGGCCAGGGCGCGCCATGGATGGCCATCAGGCGGTGATGAGCTGGACCATCAACGCCGAGTCCGAGCAATGGTGCATTCAACCCATCAGCCCACCGCCGCCGAACGGCGAGGACTACAGCAACCTGTGGGGCAACCTGAGTGATGCCGGCTGGGGTCTGTTCACGCTGAGTTTTCCCTCAGGTGCCGAGGACACGATCAGCCTTGTCATGTACTACCCGGATGCCACCGGCCACGGCCGCTGGGCGATTCACGACATCTCGCCCTTCGCCGGCGGTAACGGATCGACCGGCCTCCTCGAAATCCAGGGTTACTGCCGCACCTGCGAACGCCCCGCCGAACCGCTGGACCAACGACCGGTCGGCGATATCAGCGTGGAACTGGTCCCGCCGGCAGCCAACACCGGCAGCCCGCCGGTGATGTCGCACCTTGATGTCGAGATCCGTTCAAGCGACATGCCGGACGCCGATTTCCAGCGCGACATCGCCATCTTCCCGATGATCGACTGGGGGCCCATCGAATCCGGCGACGACTGAGCGGATCGACAATCCCCGGTATCAGGGATCGCCAAAGGCGACCCCTGGTGATTTGGACGGGTCCGGAACCGGAACCCGGCCGAAGGCCGCCCTCAGGCCGTCGCGCGCTCGGCGATGGCCTTGGCGAAGTCGGCGGTCCTGGCGCTGCCGCCCAGGTCCGGGGTCAGGCGGTCGCGATCGGTCATTGCACCCACGATGGCCTGGCGCACACGGGTGGCGGCATCACCATTGCCCAGGTGGTCAAGCATCTGCGCGGCGCCCAGCAGCAGCGCACAGGGATTGGCAACGCCCTTGCCGGCGATGTCCGGCGCCGAGCCGTGGACCGCCTCGAAAATTGCCGCTTCGCTGCCGATGTTGGCACCCGGCGCGAGGCCCAAACCGCCGACCAGACCGGCGCACAGGTCGGAAATGATGTCGCCGAACAGGTTGGTGGTGA
>JAGRJX010000212.1 GCA_020442545.1 Lysobacterales bacterium | reverse complement strand
CGCATCCTCCGCAAGATCGCCGAGGACGACTACGGCGCGCTCGGCGACACCTCGACGCTCGCCGATCCGGCGGTGGTCGATAGCCTGCTGGCCGAGCGCCTGAACCGCTCAGCCTGACGGGGTCCGGGTCACGGGATCGGGATATTCCGGCTTCTGCTCGCGGGCCAGCAGCAGCTGCAGGCCTTCGCGCGGAGTGATATCTCCGTGCAGCATGCGTTGCACGGTAGCGCTGATCGGCAGCTCGACGGCGTGGCGTTCGGCCAGCCGCATGACTTCGTCGGCGGTCTGCACGCTTTCCACCACCTGACCGATTTCGCGCACGGCAGCGTCCAGATCCTTGCCGCGACCCAGCGCCAGCCCGAGGCGACGGTTGCGCGACAGGTCGCCGGTGGCGGTGAGTACCAGATCGCCGAGGCCGGCGAGGCCCATCAGGGTTTCCGCTCGACCGCCGATGGCGGCGTTGAGCCTAAGCATCTCGTTGAGGCCACGGGTGATCAGGCCGGCGCGCGCGTTGAGGCCGAGGGTCATGCCGTCGGCCACGCCGGTGGCGACGGCCAGTACATTCTTCATCGCACCACCGAGCTCGGCGCCGAGCAGATCGTTGCCGGTGTAGGCGCGAAAGGTGGGCGCGTGCAGCGCCGCGGCAACGCGCTGCGCGAAATCGCCATCCGGCGAATGCACGGTCACCGCGGTGGGCAGGTTCTGCACCACTTCTCGCGCAAACGAGGGTCCGGTGACGACCGCGGAGGTGGCGGCCGGCCCGAGCAGCTCGGCCGCCACCTCATGCAGGAAACGGCCGGAGCCGGCTTCAAAACCCTTGCTTGCCCAGGCCAGCTGGTCGAGACCGGGACGCAGGCGGGCGATCTCTGCGACCAGGCCGGCAAACGCGTGACTGGGAACGACTACCAGCAGCAGGTCGGCGTTGGCACAGGTCGTGCCAAGGTCCGGCTGGAAATCCAGGCTGTCGGGCAGCTCGCAGTCCGGGAGGTAACGACGGTTGCGCCGGCTGGCGGACATTCCGGCCAGCGCTGCAGCGTCGCGACCCCAGAGCGTCGTCGGGTTGCCATTCCTTGCCGACAGCGCGGCCAGCGCCGTGCCCCAGGAGCCGGCGCCAAGGACCGCGACCCGCGGACGTCTGCTCATCGGGTCGCGTGGATGGCTCAGGCGTTGTCGGCGCCGGCCTGCACACCGGTGTCGGTGGCCGGTGCGGCCTGACCTTCTTCGGCGCGACGGCGAAGCTGCTCGGCGTAGAGCTGGTCGAAGTTGATCGGCTGCAGCAGCAGCGGCGGAAAGCCGCCACCCAGCACCAGGTCACTGATGCTCTGCCGCGCATACGGGAACAGCGCGTTGGAGCAATAGGTGGCCAGCACGGCTTCCTGCTGCTGCTGATCAAAACCGGTCAGTCCGAAAATGCCTGCCTGCTTCACTTCGGCCAGATAGGCCGTCTTGTCGCCGATGGTGCAGGTCACGGTGATCTCCAGCACCACCTCACGCGTGCTGTCGTCGACGCTGGTGATCTTCTGGCCGATGTTCATCTGCAGCTCCGGCTGGCCTTCCTCACGGAAGATCTGCGGCGCGTGCGGAACCTCGAACGAGGAGTCCTTGACGTAGATCTTCTGCAGGTTCAGCTGCGGGGCGGCGGTCTGCGCAGCGCCGGCGGCGCCGTTGGCGGTTTCATCAGCCATGAAATTCTCCGGATAGTGCTTGCTTCAGCGTTGGCTGATCCCAGCCTTGGCTTGCTGAAGCCGTTGATTGAAAGGGAAAGATGTCGATTATCGCATGACGGCCCGCGCCGTGTCCCGGCGCGGCTCCGAACAGGACATGGGGTCAGGACTTGCCGGATACCAGAGGCAGTTCGGCGCGCTGCCAGGCGGCGACGCCGCCCTCGAGGTTGTAGACCTGCTCAAAGCCCGCCTTGACCAGGCGTCTGGCCGCCTGTGCCGACTGCACGCCGTTGCGGCAGCAGATTGCTACCGGCAGCGAGCGCACTTTGGCCAGCGCGGGATTCTCGGCGTCCATCTGACTCATTGCCACCTGCCGGGCGCCGGGTATGTGTCCCTGCTCGAAGTCCTTGAGCGCGCTTACGTCCACCAGCAGCGCGTCCTGCCGGTTGATGAGCTGCGTCAGCTGCGATGGCGTTACCGACTTGTAGCCCTGGATGAAGCGACTGACCTCGTTGTAGATCAAGGCGATGGTGGCAGCAACCATGCCCAGGCTGAGCACGGGGTGGTTGCCGATGAATTCCGGCAGACGTTCGATGAACACGGGGAAACCTCAGGCGATCTGGATTCGGTCCGGCTGTGCGGCCGGGCTGGCATTATCCCCGTCCGGCGCCCCTGCCGCAAAACCAGTGGTGCGCAAGGCGACATCTCGATGGCGCGTGCGTCGCCGCCGTCCAGCACGGACGATCCGGAAGCCGGGAGCGGCGCCAGCGCGACGAACGACGCAAACCGGCGACGGCAGACAGGCGGGCGTTGGGCGGGCGGCTCCCCCGGGGTGCGATCAGCGCGCCTTGCGGTAGTCGGGCAGGCCGCTGGTCAGCCACCAGGTTTCGGTGGCCTCATCCCAGCGCCAGCTTTGCTGGTCAACCATGACCTTCTCGGTCTGGGTGTGGCGATTGATCAGGGCAATCTGCACCACCTGGTGCAGCACGCCGTCCGCCGTTTCGCTCCGGCCCTGCTCGTAATAGCCGCTGACGCTGTACTGGTCGTAGCGGCTGCGGTCGATGCTGCTGAGCGGGTGCGCCTCGCGGTACTCCGGATCGACCATGCGCCATGCGGTGTCGATGTCGCCCCAGCGAATTGCGCTGTGGTAGGCGTAAAGGGTGCGGTCGAGCGCGGTCCGTCGCGCGTTGCCGGAGCAGGCGACAAGCAGTGTCAGCAGCGCGAAACCGGCCAGTAGACGAATTGATCCTTTCACGGGTTCCTCCTCGGAATCGGTTCAGCGTTGGTCGGGTGAGTTCCTGTTGGCCGCAATGGCGACGAAACGGCCTTCCAGCGTGGCGGCGGGGCGACCGTCGGGCAGCCGGATCAGCGCCTGTAGCTGCGCCCGTGCCCGGCCGCGACCGACCAGCGATGCCGCCATCGCGTCCCAGTCCACGTCAGCGGCGGCTTCTGCCAGTAGATCGTCGTCAAGCGGCAGCAGGTAGCGCACGCTGGAATCCTGCACGTAGATGTCCGGGCGGTGCCCGCGCCGGTCCAGCTGGACAGCACACAGCGACCAGCAGGCCAGGGTCATCAGGGCGGACAGACTGCCGCCGAAGGCGCAGCCCTTGTCGTTGATGTTGGCCGTAAGCGGCGCGGACAGGCGCATCCGCCCTGCGTCCATGCCGACCACGCAGATCGCCATTGCCCGTACCGGCGGCATCGACGACAGGATGTCATCGACGCGCTGCAACGCCGGGTCGTCGTGCTTCTGGCTGCTCAGGTCGTCCATGAAAGCGGGTTCGGGCATGGCGCTCAATCGATGATCTCCCGTGCGGTCGCTGATCGGTTGAATGGGGACTGGCGTCGTCGGTGCAATGCCGCCTCGACGCCTTGCTAAGCTGCGTTGATGTCGCTCAAGATCCTCCGTGGATGGTACGTGATCCTGCTGCGCCCCGCGCTGACCCGCGGAGCCCTGGTGCGCGCCGTCACCAGCCAAGGGGGGCATCCGGTCTGTATTCCCGGGCTGCGGCTGCAGGCTGCCGCCGATCCGCAGGTCGCCGATCAGGCGCTGGCCTGCGCACTCCGGGCGCCGCTGGTGCTGGTCACCAGTCCTGCCGCAGTGCATTTCGCCCGACGGCTGCCATCCTGGCGTCGGGCGGCAGATACGCGTTTCGCGGCCGTTGGTGGCGGCAGTGCGCAGGCGTTGCGGCGTGCCGGTGCGCGGGACGTGATCCAGCCGATCTCCAGGCAGGACAGCGATGGATTGCTGCAACATCCCGTGCTGCAGGACGACATGCTGGCGAGCGTCGGGCTGCTGACCGCGCCGGGCGGGCGTGGACGGCTGATCGACGTGCTGGGACAGCGAGGGGTCAGCGTGTGTCGCGCCGACGTCTACCGGCGTCTGCCGCCACGGCTGGATCGCCGTCATCTGCATGCGCTCGACGCCATCGACGGTCCGAGCGCATTGCTGCATAGCAGCGCTGAAGCGCTGGTCAACCTGCAGGTGGCATTGCCGTCGGCCTGCTGGCATCGGCTGATCGGTGCGCTGCTGATTCCCAGCAGCGCACGTCTGGCCGCGCAGGCCCGCGAGTTGGGCTTCCAGCTTGGCCCAACCGCCGAATCGGCCACGGCCATTGATATGGTCGATGCCTTGATCAAGGCACGAACCGGCGTCGACTGAACCGCGCTGCCCGCATCCGGTAGCATAGGAAGCATCACTTTTCTGCCAGCAGTGGCCACCGTGAACGAGAGCAGCCCTACCGACAACGACGCCCGCAACGACGCCGAGTCCGCAGTGGACAGCAGTGCGTCGTCCACCGCAGCGGAGCCAACATCGGCACCGGCCAGCAGCACTGTGCCAGGCAAAGCGAAGCGCGGCGGTGCCGGCAGGCTGCTGTTCTGGCTGTTCCTGCTGGTGCTGATTGGCGGCGCCGGATGGTATGGCTGGCAGGAAATCCAGCGGCTGCAAGCCGAGAATACCGATGCCGTGGCCGCGCGCGATGACGCCGTGGCCCGCATAAAGGCGCTGTCGCAGCGCATCGACCGCGTCGAAGCCGCCAACGATGAGCTGCCGTCACGCATCGAGCAGGCCAGCAGCGCCGCACTGAACCCGGTCAGCCAGCAGGCAAAGCAGGCCAACGCCCGTCTGGACGCCATTGATACGGAGCGCGCCGCGCTGGTCGAGCGCCTGCGCCGCAGCGAAGAGCGCGTTGCTGCGCTGCAGGACCAGCTGGCCGCGCTGGGCAGCGCCCGAGTGCAGGGCCGCGAGCGCCTGCTGCTGGATCAGGCCGAGTTCCTGCTGCTGGCCGGTGCCGAGCGTCTGCGCCTGACCGGTGATCGTGACGCCGCGTTGGCCGCCTTCCGCCTTGCCGAACGCGCCATCGGCGGCCTTGATGATGCGCAATACGCCGAATTGCGTGAATCCGTCGCCGGGGAGATCCGCCGCATCCAGTCGCTGCCGGCTGACCCGCGTCGCGACATCGCCGCCGCACTGGACGCCATCGACGCCAGCCTGCCGACGCTGCCGTCGCGCACAGCCGAAGTCGCCATCGACAGCGATTCGCGGCTGCTGCGCCTGATGTCCAGGCTGGTCACCGTGCGCCGCGTGGACGCCAATGATGCCAACGCGCCGCTGCTCGACCCGCTGCGTCGTGAAACCGCCATCGCCGCGCTGTCGCTGGACATCGGCCTGGCCCGTGGCGCGGCGGCCCGCAGTGACGAGCGCGCCTTCCGCGGCGCCATCGCCCGCGCGCACCGTGCCGTCGAGCGCCTCTACGACGCCGAGCAACCAGACGTCGCCTACACGCTTGCGCGACTCGACGAGCTGTCGACCCGCAGCCTCGCCACGCCCGACATCACCCTGGGCGCCAGCCTCAGCGCGCTGCGGCTGATCCGCGCCAGCAACAGCGAGGTCAGCCCGTGAGGCTGCTGTGGAAACTGCTGATCCTGCTGGCGCTGGCCATCGCCGGCGCGCTGCTGTGGCAGAAGCTGGCCGCCGATCCCGGCTACCTGCAGTTGGTCTGGGGCGGCTGGAGCCTGGAAACCACGCTGCCGGTGGCGATTGCCGTCGCGCTGCTCGCGCTGGCGCTGCTGCTTGTTCTCGCATGGCTGATCCGCCTGCCGTTCAAGGGCTGGAAGCAGGCCCGCGAACGCCGTGCCCGTCGCCACATGGCCGACGGCCTGCTGGCCATGCACCGCGGCGAATGGCGTCGCGCCGAACTGCAGTTCGCCTCGGCCGCGCGTGACCCGCAGCTGGCCGTTGCCGCTCAGCTGCAGGCCGAGGAAGCCGCGCGTCGCGCCGGTCGCCTGTCTGAAGCCCGCGCCTGGCTGGACGCCGCTCGCGATAGTGGCGGCGAAGGCGATGTACGCCTGCTGGAAGCGCAGCGCCGGCTTCTTGATGGCCTGCCGGAAACCGCGCTGGAGCGCTTCGAATCCGAAGGTGAACGCCCGCGCGGTCCGCGTGCCCTGCACCTGCAGCTGCAGGCGCTGAATGCCGCTGGTCGCGCCGGCGAAAGCCTTGGCCAGCTTGGCGCCCTGCGCAAGGCGCGCGTGCTGGGTGAAGGTGCCCAGTCGCACTTCGAAACCGAAACCGCCGCCGCCGCCCTGGAGCAGGCCGCTGATGTGGACCAGCTGATCGCCCGCTGGCGTTCGCTGGGTCGTGCGCAGCGTCGGCAGAGCACGGTCACCGATGCGTTTGTCTCGCGCGCGCTGGCGCTGAAGGAAGGCCGCCGCGCCGCCCGCGCCATCGAGGACAGCGTCAAGCGCGAATGGGACGACCCGCTGGCCGCCCGTTATGGCGAACTCGACGACAGCGAGCCGCGACAGCGCATCAAGCGCCTGGAAGCCTGGCTGCAGCAGCACCCGGACAGCCCGAACCTGCAGCTGGCACTGGGTCGCCTTTGCCGTCGTGATGAGCTGTGGGGCAAGTCGCTGGACTACCTTGGTCGCGCCCTGAAACACGGTGCCGGCGCGCCTGCCTGGGAAGCGCTTGGCGAACTCAACGCCGACCGCGGCAACCTGCCACGCGCGCGCCTGTGCTACCTCAACGCCCTGCGCCTGGGTCGCGGCGACGATGCGGTACCGCTGCCCGAAGAGTCCCGCCAGCGGGCCATTAGCAGCGAAGAACCGGCCGAATCCCGCGATGCCAACGGCCTGCCGCGCCTGGGCCGCTGACCATCCGGACAATCGGCAACCGCATCCTGCCGACGCGCCATCTCGACAGCTCAAACAGCGCGGTCAGCCGGGAAACGCGTGCTGCGCTCCCTTGATCCGGGTCACGGTCATCCGGGCGGCAAGTGCTTCAGATACCTGTCATGGCATGGATGCCCTGTCCGCCGCACGCGCCAGACGCGGACACCGCATGACGCCCGCTGCTGCGAGACAGCAGTGATCGCTGCTGACTGCATCCCTCAGCACCAACCTGCGAGATGCAGGCCGGGGCGCTGTGTGCGGAACGCCGTCACCTGCTGCTGACGTATTTTTCGCGTCGCACCTGCCGTACGCCGAAGTCCAGCGCCTTCAGGGCCTCGAAGCAGGCGTCGACCATGTTCGGGTTGCCGCAGAGGTAGGCGACGTCGGTTTCCGGGTTCGGGGCGAACTGCGGCAGCGCGTCCTGCACGTAGCCGTTGAAGTCGTCGTCGCGCGGGTGCGCCGGCATCTGTCGCGAGTAGCAGGGCACGAAGCGGAAGCCGGGCTGCTTGTCGGCGAAGGTTTCGAAATCCTCGGCATACAGCAGTTCGCCCGGGTTGCGCGCGCCGAACAGCAGCACCACTTCGATGCCGCGCTCGGCGATGGCCTTTTCCAACAGCGGCAGCATCGCGCGATACGGCGTGACGCCGGTGCCGGTGGCGATCAGCAGGTAGCGCTTGCAGCTGTCGTCCGGCAGCAGGCAGAAGCGGCCATAGGGTCCGCTGGCCTCGATCTGCTGGCCTTCTTCCAGGTGCTCGAAGATGTCGGTGGCCGCGCCGCCGGGCACGTAGCTCACCGCCATTTCGATCACGTCGTCGTGATGCGGATCGTCGTTACGCATGGTGGCGATGGAATAGCTGCGCTTGGTCGGCTTGCCGTCCTCGTATTCGAAATGCACCTGCAGGAACTGGCCGGGAATGAAGTCCAGCGTTTCGCCGTCGTCGCGACGGAAGGCCAGGTGACGCACGGTCGGCGCCAGCATGTGGCTGGAGACCAGCTTCAGCGGAAAATGCACGGGCAAGACGGATACCTCGGAAAACGTGGGCCGGCGCACTTATGCCGGTGGTGTGACGGACGGCCAATGGCGCGGGCTTTGGGGGCGATATAATAACGGCCTTCCGTCTACAACGTCAGACGCGACCGGCCAGCCGGTCGTGGCAAACCGCTGTTTGCAAGGACCGCACATGACCACCACTACCGCGACGCCTGCCCTTGCCGTTCGCGATCTGCGCAAGACCTACGGCAACGGTGTTGAAGCGCTGAAGGGCGTTTCTCTCGATGTCACCGAAGGAGATTTCTTCGCGCTGCTCGGCCCCAACGGTGCCGGCAAGTCGACCCTGATCGGCATCGTCAGCTCGCTGGTGAACATGAGCGGCGGCGAGGCGCGGGTGTTTGGCGTCGACATCGCCAAAGACCGCAGCGCGGCGATGCGCCTGATCGGCCTGGTGCCGCAGGAAATCAACTTCAACATGTTCGAAAAGCCGTTCGACATCCTCGTCAACAGCGCCGGTTTCTACGGCATCCCACGAGATGAGGCCTGCAAGCGCGCGAAGCAGTATCTCGACCAGATGCAGCTTGGCGACAAGGCGCAGCAGCCCTCGCGCACGCTGTCCGGCGGCATGAAGCGTCGCCTGATGATCGCTCGCGCGTTGATGCACCGGCCGCGGCTGTTGATTCTCGATGAGCCGACCGCCGGTGTGGATATCGAAATCCGCCGCTCGATGTGGCGTTTTCTGGAGCAGATCAACGCCGAGGGCACAACCGTCATCCTCACCACGCACTACCTGGAGGAAGCCGAGCAGCTTTGCCGCAACATCGCCATCATCGACCACGGCCGCATCATCGAGCACAGCAGCATGAAGGCGCTGCTCAACAAGCTCGACGTGGAAGGCTTCGTGCTCGATCTGGCCGATGATCTGCCGGGTGGGCCGCCCGTGATTCCCGGCGTGGAGCTCAAGCGTCGTGACGCGCACACGCTGGAGCTGGACATGCCGCGTGACACCGACCTCAACCGCGTGTTCGCTGCATTGGCCGAGGCCGGCATCGTGGTGCGCTCGATGCGCAACAAGGCCAACCGGCTGGAGGAGCTGTTCGTGCGCCTCACGGGCGATGGGGAAGCGGGCGACGCACACAAGGAGGCCGCGGCATGAGCAAGGCCAGCGCCGACGGCGTCCATGTCGCCCGGGCAAACCTCATCGCGTTGTACACCGTGGCCCGTCGGGAGACCGTGCGCATCCTGCGCATCTGGCCGCAGACGCTGGTGCCGCCGGCGATCACCATGACCCTGTACTTCCTGATCTTCGGCAGCCTGATCGGCAGTCGCATCGGCGACATGGGCGGCTTCACCTACATGGACTTCATCGTGCCTGGCCTGGTGATGATGTCGATCATCCAGAATGCCTACGGCAACATCAGCTCGTCGTTTTTCGGCGCCAAGTTCGGCCGCCACGTCGAGGAACTGCTGGTCAGCCCGATGCCGAACTGGGTAATCCTCACCGGCTACGTGGCTGGTGCCGTGCTGCGCGGACTGCTGGTCGGCACCATCGTGCTGGGCATTGCCATGCTGTTCACGCCGGTACGCATGCCGCATCCGCTGGTCACGATCACCACGGTGCTGCTGGGCGCGACGATCTTTGCGCTGGCCGGCTTCGTCAATGCCGCGCTGGCGCGCAAATTCGACGACATCGCCATCGTCCCGACCTTCATCCTGACCCCGCTGACCTACCTGGGCGGCGTGTTCTATTCGGTCAGTCTGCTGCCGGACTGGGCGGAAGCCCTGACCCACGCCAACCCGATCTTCTACATGGTCAACGCCTTCCGTTACGGCCTGCTTGGCGTCAGCGACGTGCCGGTGGGCGTCGCCTACGCGCTGATGCTGGCATTCGTGGTGGCGCTGTCGGCGCTGGGGATTTTCCTGCTGCGGCGGGGGATCGGGTTGAGGAGTTAGTCACGACGAAGCAGTGCTTCGCCTTCCTCCTCCTCGCCCATGGCCTCAAACAAGCGCGCCTTTCCCCGCCCCTCACGCGGCGATAGCCGCGTTCGACCTCCGCTACTCGGCGCTCCCACGGGATTCAGGATCAAAAGACTTGGCGATGTCTCGAATCAGGCTGATTGGATTGCTGCCAAGCGCAACACACACTTCGACAAACTCAATCACATCCAGCCGCCTGCTGCCGCGCTCCATGAGGCTGACCCACTGCTGGTTACGGTCAAGACGACGCGCAAGCTCGGCCTGCGAGATGCCAAGGGCTTCCCGCTTCTCCCGCAGCTGATCAACAAGCTGCCGGTATTCATCGCGATAGATCGTCTTGGCCATGACCGCCTTGCCACTGGGCGGTCACGAAGCTAAGTTGCACTACACGATTACATGAAAACACTGTAATCGCTTGTTCCGGGGGTGGAACTGATAGGGAGACTTGCAATGAGTAGAACAGTAACGTCCGTTTTGTGCGTGGTTTTGGCTTGCCTAGCGTCGCCTGTGATTTCGGCTGCCGAGTTGCCGTTCGCTTGGACGAACGACGCCATGATGAAGACCATGTCCGCCGACTCCAAGATGGCTGTATCAAACAACCGCTATATCACCAATCCGAAGCGGGCTTATCCGCCAAGCTGTTTGACGTTGCCGCTGCCTATCAACCCATCAGGGCCGCAACTTTCTGGAACGCTGGGGTTCATCTCGGCTCTAGACGGCTCGACTAAACCGGTGGATCTGACTATCTGGCGGGCTCCATGTAGCGAGAGCAAGGCGGTAATCCTCGTCACTATTGAAGGCACGCCACTAGAGTTTCTAACGATGCCTACGTTCGTCGGAGTCCAAGACGATGGGGATGGTGAGCAAGAAGACGAAGACGCTATCTATTTTCGGCTGGCGACTGAACCCAACACTTTGGTGCAAGGAACAACCAGCTTCATCATCCCTCCGTCTGGAGCGATAACTTTCGTTCTTGAAATTGCAGAAGCCACACTACGCGCACCGAATCTCAACAATCTGTTCGGCATCGGCGCGCAGTACCCGTTAGGTCCCATTGTCATAAATGCAACGATGGTCGATCCTTTCGACGCGGCCGATTACCCTCCGCTTGGCGACATGCCGCTTTCGGGATATCTCACCGGAAGCTACTACGATCCGGAACATTCTGGCGAAGGCATGCTGCTGGAGGTAATTGAAGCTGGCGAAACGTTGTTGGCGGTCGTCACCTGGTACACCTTTGACTCGGCTGGTTATGCATTCTGGTTGGTGGGCGCTGCGCCGTTCTCGCCGGGGGATACTGAAGTCACGATACCCCTTTCCTCAAGGTACGGAGGCGGGCTGGCGGGTGACTTCGATTCAGCAGACTTGACTAATCTCGACTGGGGCAACATCACGATTTCGTTCCCGAACTGCAATTCACTGCATTTCACCTACGAGGCAACCCACAGCATCAACGGCCTTCCTACCGGGTCCGGGGAGCGCGACTGGAATCGCCTCACAACCGTCAATCGACTTGCTTGCGAGTAGTTGATGCTCCGCCCAATTGCCCGTGGGAGCGCCGAGTAGCGGAGGTCGAACGCGGCTACCGCCGCGTGAGGGGCGGGGAAAGGCGTGTTTGTTTGAGGCCATGGGCGAGGAGGAGAAAGGCGAAGCACTGCTTCGCCCCGACGAGCGCCGAAGCCATGGAGGGCGAAGGCCGGGCTTTGCTGCCGGAGCTGGATGCGCAGGCAACAAAGGCCGAGTTCGCGCCGGCCGCCGGGTTCCGAGCAACGCAGCTCGAACGCGACTACCGTCGCGTGAGGTGGCAACGGCTTCATCGCCGCCACGCGGACTTCGGGTGTCGTTTCTTTTGGCTACTCTTTCTTTGGACAAGCAAAGAAAAGTAGCTCGGCAGCCGCGAAGCGGATGTCGAAAGCTCTTGATCCAAGAAAGCGGCCAGTCGTCCGCCAACGACCCCACATCACGCTAACGAAATAGCGTCCAACCGCTGCCCCGCATCCAACGGCATCCGTTGCGGATTCAGCCCGTGCGCAGCCAGCACGGCCTCAACCTGCGCCATCCGCGCCGGCCATCGGCGCAAGGCTGATTCCAGCATCGATGCATCATCGAACACCCGCGTCAGTCGCGGCCGCAGGTCAGCTTCGTCAAGCTCACCCAGCCACAGCACTTCGCCCATGCGCCGCAGCGGCGGCAGGTCATCGACGTCGAGGCTGTCGTCGGCATCGGGCTCGTACAGTGCAGTTTCGATCAGCGGCCACAGCGCGCCGATGCCGGCGTGTTCGTACTGCATGGCGGTCATCGCGCAGAGGTCGTGCCGGGTGAGGTAGCGGGCGT
Source organism: Lysobacterales bacterium (assembly GCA_020442545.1). Classification (GTDB taxonomy): domain Bacteria; phylum Pseudomonadota; class Gammaproteobacteria; order Xanthomonadales; family Xanthomonadaceae; genus JACKOX01. The sequence continues at coordinate 2,736 of JAGRJX010000212.1, read as the reverse complement.
GTTCGAGCTCGATGCCGAAAGCTTCCTGTGCCAGCAACGCCGTGCCGGCACCGGCCATGCCTTGGTCGAACAGCGTCGCCTCCAGCGCGTCGGTGAAACGAGCAACCCGCTCGACATCACCGCTCAGTCGCAGCGGGATCAACAGCAGCGGGCCTTGCCCGAGGCGTGTGTCCGGCGTCAGCGCAGGTGTCGGGTAAGCATGGTTCTCGCCACCGAAGGCCAACAGCCGGCCACCGCCGGCTTCAGCAGAACCCGGCGCGCGCGACACCAGTTCGGTCAGCGCGGCATCCAGCGGCCAGCGCGGTCGCAGCAGTTGTGCGGGATCGAACAGGATCGCGGCGGCGGCGAGGTCGAGCGCGTCGATGCCCGGATGCAGGCGCAGCAGGTCGTCGGCGATCTTCTGCACCAGTGCGGATGCCTGCGTCAGCGACAGCACGTCGCGTGCCGGTGCGATGCTTTGCGGACTGCGTTCCAGCGCCAGCAGCAGGGAAATCGAGGAAGGTGACGTCATCCGCGCATGATGCCACGCGGCAACGCGCTGGCTCTCCGACGTTGCGCGCCGCCAAGGCATCGCGCATTGTGGCTGGCCCTGCCCGAACACCTTCCTGTATGGCCCGCCCGCGCCGCGAAATCCGTGACTTCATCCAGATGATGCTGGCGCCCGGCCTGCCATCGCTGCTGCCGTGGCGCGCGGCGCTATGGGTGTATCGGCTGCTGAGCCGCTCGCGCTGGCTGTTCGGTGCGCAGATCGAGGCATCGGTGCGCCCGGCCATGGACGCGATTCCCGGTCAGGACGAGACCGCGCTGCGTCGCCGCCTGCGGCTGGTGCGTCTGCTGGATGCCGCCGACCTGTACCTGGCGCGTCGCACGCCGGTGGACAAAGCACCTGCCGGGCATTTCCGCCGCGAGGGCGAATGGCCGGCAAAAGGCCCGTTCATCGCCGTGAGCTTCCACTACGGCAACGGCATGTGGATGCTGCGTGATGCCCAGCGCGCCGGGCTGCGCACGGTGGTGATCGCCGCGCCGTTCGAAGACAGCATGTTCGCCGGCCGCACGATCGAGTTGCACTACGCACGCTGGCGCTGGGCCGAGATGGACCGCTCCGCCGGTGCACCGTCAGCGTTCCGTCCGAAGATCCGACCCAAGCTGGTGTCGGCGCTGGAGGAGGGCAAGCTTGTGATGGGCCTGCTCGACATCCCGCCGCAGTTGGTGCCGTCGCGACAACTGCCGGTGACGCTGCTGGGCCAGCCGGCCACGCTGCCCTGCGGCCTGCTCGATCTCGCCCACGCGCTGGACGTGCCGGTGGTGCCGTACTGGGTGACGCTGGACGAAAAGGGCCGGCGCACGCTGCATGTCGAGCCCGCGCGCCGCGTCACTGATCCGGAAGCCGAACTCAACTGGTTTGCCGGACAACTTGACCGGCTGATCCGCAGCGATCCCGGTGCCTGGCATTTCTGGCCGCAGTGGCCGCAGTGGCTGGCCGATGCCGCCGCCATCCGCGCCGCGCACCGCCATGACGCGCCAACCGGCCCGCGACGCTGAACCCGTCAGCAACCGTGGCGGCCAATGACCCGGGGAGAACCGAGTTGGAAACAGGCGATGCGGTACGATAGCGGTCCCACCCGACGCCCGAGTATGGAACGCGCCCAGCAATGAAGACCAAGCTCCCCGCCCGCAAGCCCGTCGCCATCCTCGGCGGCGTCCGCATCCCCTTCTGCCGCAACAACACGGCCTATTCGGACGTCGGCAACCTGGGCATGTCGATCCGCACGCTGGGCGCGCTGGTGGAGCAGTACGGCCTGCACGGCGAGAAGCTGGGCGAAGTCGCCATGGGCGCGGTGATCAAGCACAGCTCGGACTGGAACCTCGGCCGCGAGGCCACGCTGTCCTCGGGCCTGTCGCCGGAAACCCCGGGTATCACCCTGCAGCGCGCCTGCGGCACCAGCCTCGACAGCGTCATCACCGTCGGCAACAAGATCGCGCTGGGCCAGATCGATGCTGGCATCGGCGGCGGCTCCGACACCACCTCCGACGTGCCCATCGTCTACGGCAAGTCGCTGCGCCGGCGCATCCTGCGCATGGCGGCGGCGCGCAGCTTCGGCGGCCGCTTGAAGGCGTGGAAAGGCTTCCGTCCGCGCGAGCTGAAGCCGGAGTTTCCGGGCGTGGCCGAGCCGCGCACCGGCAAGTCCATGGGCGACCACTGCGAAATGATGGCCAAGGAATGGGGCATCAGCCGCGAGGATCAGGACGCGCTGGCCTATGCCAGTCACCAGCATGCCGCTGCGGCCTACGAATCCGGTTTCTTCCGCGATCTGGTGGTGCCGTTCCGTGGCCTGGACCGCGACAACATCCTGCGCGCCGACACCACGCTGGAGAAGCTGGGCACGTTGAAGCCGGCCTTCGACAAGATCTCCGGCAAGGGCACGCTGACCGCCGGCAACTCCACGCCGCTGACCGACGGCGCCTCCGCCGCGCTGCTGGCCAGCGACGACTGGGCCAAGGCGCACGGCCATGAACCGATGGCCTACCTGGTCGATTCACAGGTTGCCGCCGTCGATTTCGTGCACGGCGAAGGCCTGCTGATGGCGCCGGCCTGGGCCGTGGCCCAGCTATTGGCCCGCAACAATCTCACGCTGCAGGACTTCGACTTCTACGAAATCCACGAAGCTTTCGCCGCCCAGGTGCTGTGCACGCTGAAGGCCTGGGAATCCGAAGACTTCTGCCGCGACAAGCTCG
>JAGRJX010000211.1 GCA_020442545.1 Lysobacterales bacterium | reverse complement strand
TCGCCTCGTTCGGGCACACCGGCGCACAAACGTCGCAGTTGACGCAGAGTTCATTGATCAAGAGAGCCATGGTGCAGGACAGAAAGTACGTCGCGACTGGAGCAACCTCCCGCGACGCCGTTCAGGCACCGCGGGAGGGTGTGAGAAAAGCGCTACTTCGCCTCGTGGAAGACGAATTCGGCACCGGTCGGCTCGACAACCGCCCGGACACGCTCCTCATCTTCGGCCGCGCCAATGAACAGGATGCGGACATCGCGAAGCGTTCCTGGCTGTGCGAGCTCGAACTCTTCGACCATCAGGTCCGCCATCGCCTTGTAGTCAGGCGAGATGAAGATCACCAGACTGCGCGGCAAAATCCCGCGCGCCAGTGAATTTGCCACTGACTCGTGCATACCCTGCAGACGCCCTTCCCACTCGGGCTCCTGGCTGCTGGCCAGAAAGAAGCTGTTGGGCCTGCCGCGGATGCGGCTCATGTGCTGACCGGCCACGAAGTTGATGTAATTGCCCCAGCCCTTCTTGTCGGTCGGGTCAGAGGGTGGATGCACCACCGCCTTCTCGGCGCTGGCTGCTGCATCCTTCTTGCTGTCCTTGCCCTGCTGGTCACAGGCCGCGAGGCCGAACAGCAGCAGCGCCGCCAGTGAAAATCGAATCCAAGCTGCCATGAGCGGGTTCCTTCTGTTGAAAAGCTGACGCCGGGGCTGCCCGGCATGGTTCCAAGCTTACACCTTCGCGCCGCCGCCTCGTGGGTGCCATTTCACACGCAGCGCCTCGAGCACGGCCTGCGGCACGAACCCCGACACGTCGCCACCCAGTCGCGCGATCTCGCGTACCAGCGACGACGAGATGAAGCTGTACTGCTCGGCGGGCGTCAGGAACAGGGTTTCCACCTCGGGAATCAGGTGCCGGTTCATGCTGGCCAGCTGGAACTCGTACTCGAAATCCGAAACCGCGCGCAGTCCGCGCAGCAGCACTCTGGCACCCACGTCGGCCACGAAGTGCGCCAGCAGGCTGTCGAAACCGCGTACCTCGATGTTGTCGATATCCGCCAGACTGGTGGTGGCCAGCGCCACGCGTTCCTGCAGACTGAAGCATGGCTGCTTGCCGGGACTCTCCGCGACGCCCACGATGATGTGGTCGAACAGCGGCGCGGCGCGGGCGACAAGGTCGACATGTCCGGCAGTGATCGGGTCGAAGGTGCCGGGATAGACGGCAACGCGGCGTGGACTCATGCGTGTCGGGCTCGCAGGGCGGAACTGGCGCGAGTGTAGCAGCCGGCCAAGGCGCGGCGCGGCAACATCGGAGCTAACCGGATGCGTCCGCTCCGGGCTGGCGCTGCCACAAGGCATAGTCAACGTCGCGGGTCTGGCCCCGACGGTGCTGACGCCAGCCGCTGCCGGGCTGGATGCCGGAACCGCGCGTGGACTCCAGGTACAGCCAGCCACTATCGCTCAGCCAGCCATCCAGATGCTGCAACACCGGCCGCCAGAAGTCTCCGGCAAACGGCGGATCGACAAACACCAGATCGAAGCGCTGCGATAAGTCATCGGATCGCGACGCAAGCCACTGCAAGGCGTCGGCCTGAAGCACCCGCACGCCGTCGACCTTCAACCGGGCGGCCGAGGCGGCCAGCGAACGCGCCAGTTCGCGGTCCTGCTCGATCATCCACACCTCGCGCGCGCCACGTGAAGCCGCCTCAAAGCCCAGCGCGCCGCTGCCGGCAAACAGATCCAGGCATCGCGAACCGGCCAGCATCGGCTGCAGCCAGTTGAACAGTGTTTCGCGCACCCGGTCACTGCTCGGGCGCAGCCCATCGCGAACGGGCACCGGCAGCTTGGAACCGCGAAGATCGCCCCCAATGATGCGGACCTGCCCCGGCGCACGGGGCTTCCCGCCACGCGCGCTACGATTCATCGGTCGCCTGATGTCCGGGTGATACCATGCCGCCATTCTGCTTCAACACGCCCATCATGCTGAAATTCTGGAAGAAAAAGCCGTCGGAATCCAAACCGGACGACGCCACTGAAGCCACCGGCGCAGCGGCGCAGGACCATCCGCCAGCCGCCCTTCCCGATGCCTTCCTGGATCGGCTGAGCGACGCTGCGCCGGCAGTTGCGGAGCCGGAACCGGTTTCCGCCGAGGAAGCGCCCACCAGCGAAGACGAGCAGGCGCGCTGGAACCGGCCGCTGGGCGGCAGCGGTTTCGCGCGCGGCATGGCCTCGCTGTTCGGTCGCCGTCCGGCGCTGGACGACGAGCTTCTTGACGACATCGAAACCACGCTGATCAGCGCCGACGTCGGCGTCGCGGCCACCACTCAGGTGGTCGATGACCTGCGCCGCCGCCTCGGCAAGGGCGAGTTCGCCGACGCGGGCGCGTTGTTCCGCGCCCTTCGCACGGATCTCGCGGCGCTGTTGGAGCCAGTCGCGCAGCCGCTGGATATAGACCCCGCGAAGAAGCCTTTCGTGATACTCACTGTTGGCGTCAACGGTGTGGGCAAGACCACCACCATCGGCAAACTGGCCAAGCGCTTTTCCATGCAGGGCCGCGAGGTGATGCTGGCCGCCGGCGACACCTTCCGCGCCGCTGCCGTCGAGCAGCTGCAGACCTGGGGCGAGCGAAACGGCGTGCCGGTGGTGTCGCAGAAGGAAGGCGCGGACTCGGCCAGCGTGATATTCGACGCGCTGCAGTCCGCACGCTCGCGCCGCTGCGACCTGCTGATCGCCGACACCGCCGGACGACTACACACGCAGGCCGGCCTGATGGATGAGCTCAGCAAGATCCGTCGCGTCATGGCCAAGCTCGACGCCGAGACGCCGCACGAAGTGCTGATGGTGATCGACGGCACCACCGGACAGAACGCCGTGAACCAGGTGCGCCAGTTCCGCGAAGCGGCCGGCGTCACCGGCCTTGTGGTCACCAAGCTCGACGGCAGCGCCAAGGGCGGCGTGGTATTTGCGCTGGCTCGTGAATTCGGCTTGCCGATCCGTTACGTCGGCCTCGGAGAGAAAGCCGACGACCTGCGCGCCTTCGTGGCCGAACGATTCGTGGAAGCGATGCTGCCGGAGTCGCTGGCGGCAGGCTGAGTCCGGATGACCGCCGATACTGACGCACCAAAGAAAGCGCGACGCAAGCGTCGCCGGCGATGGCTGCTTTGGCTGGTGCTGCCATTGCTGGGCGCCGGATTCGGCATCAACTACCTACTGCAGCCGGACAAACTCGGCGAACTGCTGCTGACGCAGCTCAACCAGCGCACCGGCCTGCACATCAGCACCAGCGAGCCCGCCCATGCTGGCTGGTATCCGGAGCTGCACGTTTCCTTGCGCGGGCTGGATGCCCGGCTGCCCGGCGACGACGCGCCACTGCTCGAAGCCGAATCGCTGGACCTGTCGCTGCCCTTGTCGCTAGTGATCGACAGCATCCGCGGCAGCGATCCGCAACCGACGATTACCGGCCTGACCCTGCGCTCGCCGAAACTCGATCTGATCCGATTACAACGCTGGATGGGAAACGACGAAGGTCCACCGGCACCCTTCATGCTTCCCGCCATTGACAGCCCGCTGCGCATTGAGAGCGGGACGGTACTGGGCGATGGCTGGCGTATCGAAGGGCTCGATATCGAGCTTGATGAGCTGCATGCGGGGCAACCAAGCCGCCTGACAGGCAAGCTCAACTATCTGTCGGCAGCAGATGAAGGTGCGCCGCCGCCTTTGGCTTTCGATGTTCTCGCAACACTGGCCATTGATTCAGGCTCGCTGGACCTGAGTCCGATCACTGTCGACCTGCAAAGCGGTGACGACCACATTTCTGCATCGGGCAAGCTACGACTTGACCCAGGCGGCACACTGCAAGCTGGACTCGTCGTGGCACTCCCACATTGGCCGAAGTTACTTCCAGCCCTTCCGCTGCCGCCAGAAAACCAGAGCTTCACGATGAAGCTCGACTTCGACGGCATGACCGATGGTCAGGGCAAGCTTGCCCTCGACATCCAGTCCGACGCTGATCGCATCGACGGCGAACTTCTGCTGGGCGACTGGCTGGGCTGGCTCGGTGCAGACGCGGACAACGCCTGGCTGCTGCCGCCAGTCAGTGGTTCTCTGAAAGCGACGCGACTGCAGCAGGGTGACGTGATACTCACCGATGCGGAGATTGATTTCGACGATGGCGCTACAGCTCCTGCCGGTGCTGCGGGCGAAGGACCATGAGTGATGACTTTGCCGCCAGGCTGCTCGAATGGCATCGCCAGCACGGACGCCACGACCTGCCCTGGCAGCATCCGCGCACGCCGTATCGCGTCTGGCTCAGCGAAGTGATGCTGCAACAGACCCAGGTGCGTACGGTGATCCCGTATTTCGAACGCT
>JAGRJX010000210.1 GCA_020442545.1 Lysobacterales bacterium | reverse complement strand
TCGGCGCGCAGGGTGACGTCGTAGACGCTCAACACATCCGGCCGGTCCGGGAAGAAGGTGATGCGGCGGAAGCCTTCGGCCTCGCACTGCGTCAGCAGCATGCCGCCGCTGGCGTACAGGCCTTCGAGGCGCGTATTGGCCGCCGGATGGATGCGCACGCGGGTCTCGACCACGGCGGCACGATCCACGGACGGCAGCAGCAGTGCTCGCGACTGCAATTCGTAGTCTTCGATGCCCAACCGTTCACCATCGACGCTGACCGACAGCAGCTCCAGACTTTCGCCATCCAGCCGCAGCGGCGCGGGCGCTACTTCGGGATTGGGTTTGACGTGCAGTCTTGCGCTGACTTCGGTGAAGTCCACGCCGAGATCAAATGCCAGCTCGATGTTCGGACAAAGCCAGGGTGGCGGCTGGTAATCCGCCAGACGGATGTCGACGGCGGCTTCTGATGAGGTGGCTGCTGACATGGCGCGAGAGGCTACCATGCCGGCGACGATTCGCCCGTGAAACGTACCGGAATCTGCTGAATGACCGACCACTCCCGCGCGCTGCCGCGTTTCGAGGACATCGAGGCCGCCGCCGGCCGTATTGCCGGCCAGGTGCGGCGCACGCCGGTCCTGCGAGACGAAACCCTGGACGAACTGGCCGGCTGCCGGCTGCAGTTCAAGTGCGAGCACCTGCAGCGCGTCGGCGCCTTCAAGTTTCGTGGCGCCACCAATGCCGTGCTGTCACTCAGCGATGAGGAGGCTGGGCGCGGCGCAGTCACGCAGAGTTCGGGCAATCACGGCGCGGCCATCGCGCTGGCCTGCCGCAAGCGCGGGATTGCGGCAACGGTGGTGATGCCGCGCAGCGCGCCGGCCAGCAAGCGCGAGAACGTGCTGCGCTACGGCGCGCGGGTCATCGACTGCGACACCGGCCAGGCCGCGCGCGATGCGGTCACCGCCGACGTATTGCGCGAGACTGGCGGCACGCTGATCCACCCCTTCAACGATGCCCGCATCATCGCCGGGCAAGGCACGGCGACACGCGAATTCCTGCAGCAACTGGCCGAAGCCAATCAACACATCGACACGATCCTGGCACCGGTGTCGGGTGGTGGCCTGCTTTCAGGCACGGCGCTGGCGGCAAAGTCCATGCAGCCCGATATCCGCGTGATCGGCGCCGAGCCGGCACAGGCTGCCGACGCCTGTGAATCGTTCCGCCGCGGCGAACGCATCACCAACGTCCCCATCGACACCATCTGCGACGGCCTGCGCGCCACCATCGGCCCGCTGCCCTTCGCGCTGCTGCAACGACACTGCGACGACATCCTGCTGGCCAGCGAGCAGCAGATCATCGACGCCATGCGCCTGCTCTGGACGCACCTCAAGCAGACCGTTGAGCCGTCGTCCGCCGTGCCGCTGGCCGTGGTTCTGGCCAATCCGGATGCCTTCGCTGATCGCAATGTCGGCATCATCCTCAGCGGTGGGAATGTGGATCTGGATCATCTGCCGTGGACAGCGAACAGCTAGGCTTTCCGCCGTCGGATCGGAATCCGGTCAGCCGGGAAGGTTGCAATTTCGCCGTTGTTGCCAGCGCCACGGCGCGGCTGGCCGGGTTCGGGGCCCCAGGCGTGGGCGTTGATGACTTCCCAGGTGCTGGGCAGGCGGCCGTCGGCGTCGCGCCAGATGGCGTAGGCGTCGAACACGGCCTGCATGCGCGCCTTGCCGGTGAGGCCACGATGGCGGTTTGCTGCGGCGTTGTTGGCGCCAATGGCGCGCAGTTCGCGCATCAGGGTCGGTACGTCGGCGTAGGTCAGGTTGAATTGGTCGCGGTCGATCACCGGGTCCTTGAAGCCGGCGGCGACAAGGGCATCGCCCACCGCCTGGATCGGTGCGAAGTCGCTGACGTGCGGGCGGTCATCGACTCTGGCGAAGGCTTCACGCAGCTCGATCAGCGTGTCCGGACCGAAGGTGGAGAACAGCATCAGGCCACCCGGGCGCAGCACGCGACGCATCTCGTCGAGCGCGGCGGGCAGGTCGGCAACCCACTGCAGGCACAGGCTGGAAAAGACCAGGTCAATGCTTTGGTCGGCGAACGGCAGCGCCTGAGCGTCGGCGCAGACCGGGCGCAGCGGCCGCCGCCAGCCGCTGCGCTTGCGAGCGATGCGCAGCATCGGCAGCGCGATGTCCATGGCGATGATCTGCGCCCTGGGGAAGCGCTGGCGCAGGGCGGCGCTGCCGCGACCCGGACCGGCGCCGATATCGAGGATGGTTTTCGGCTGCTGGATCGCCTCCGGGCGGATCGCGAGATAGTCGAGCTGCTCCAGCAGGCGGTCCTCGACCTCGCGCTGCAGCACCGCCACCGCCTCGTAGCCTGACGCGGCGCGGGAGAACGCGCGTCGCACCTGGCGACGGTCGAATGTATAGCGTGTTGAATTCATGCTGGCGCAGGCTGTGTCGAGACTCTACTCGACTGCCCCACTGTCAATTTGAGGAGCCACCTTCAAGACATATTCGCCAACAGCCTCTTCAATGCGTTGCTTCTCTTTCAACAGTGGCTGCAGCTTTGCCGCCCACGGACGTCCAGGATGGAGCGTGTCCCATGAGGAGCGCTGCTGCTTATGACGACCACTGCCCGGATCGTGATTGCCAAACCCTTCGATTTCGCGATTCCAGAGTGGCTGGTACGTTTCGATCAGCAATGATTCCGCCAACGGAATCCAGATGTCATCCACCACGAGGAAGCGGCAGCGGAAATCTGCAATCAGCAGATTCTCCGTTTGCTCGATCGAAGTTGCATGCTCAATCAAACGCTTGTGCAGCACCTGCTTGGGATCGGAGCCCAAACCGAATCCGCCCTTACGCGTACCAGCTGGGACGGCTTTTCCCACGTAAATTGGCCAGCTGTATCGATCATCGGTGTTCCTTATCGAAACATCACGGTAAAGATCGAAGTCGCCGACGTAATAGATCGCGTATATACCAGCCCCAATAAACGGCTCTGGCGGTAATGCGCTGATTGGCTGCTGGAGCATCGCCTCGGCAACACTCTCGCCGAGATTCCTCTTATCCAAAGGATTGAAGGGTGGAATTCGCGGAGGTGCTTTGCTCTTACTCATCGCGCCCTCATCTGTGCGCGGATGCTTTCGCCAACGACATTAGCTAACTTGACTGGCACGGCGTTGCCAAGCTGGCGCATAGCTTCAGACCAAGCGCCGGAGAAACGGTAATCATCCGGAAACGTCTGAATTCTCGCAGCCTCCCTGATTGAATAGTAACGGTAGCTGCCGTCACCAAAGGCCATCATGTTCTCACCGCCAGGGACCCCATGATCTCCCGCCTTCAACGCCTTTGACGGCTCATCAAGCACGCTGCCCGTATGTCCTGGATATGGACGTGCGCCATCGCGAAACTCGTGGTTCCAAGCTTTATTCGGTCGTCGTCGTGGATCGGGTAAGTCGTGCAAGGCGTCACGAACAGTGACATAACGTGCACCTGGCGGTGGTTGCAGGAAGAAATCTGAACGCAGCGCTTCTACTCGGGATCGGTGACGAGGAGAAACTTGCGGTCGAAACTTCTTCGCCACCTTGTGCTCATCCCAATATGAACCATCGACCCACAAGTCCCAAAGCAATCGATCAAAGGAATGCGTCGGCGTAGGAAATGCCCACTCCTTGCCAAGGTCTTCTCGAAAACCGACGATAAAAACCCTGTGTCGATGCTGAGGCACACCAAAGTCCGCCGCATTGAGCAATCGCCAGATAACGCGATATTGAAGATCTTCATCCTTTCCGCTGGTGTGCTGCTTTTCCAAGCGTGCGAGATGCGAGGTCCAGTCCTCGTTTCCCGCTCGTGCAATCATAGGATGTTCAAGCTGTAGGACTATGTAATTGAAGTAGGTAGAAAAACTCTGACGCAGCAATCCCTTGACGTTCTCGAACAAAAAACATTTAGGGCGCAGCTCCCTAACTGCGCGAACAGCCTCGGAAAACATGTCGCGATGGTCGTTATACGCGCGATGCTTTCCTCCTAGCGAAAACGGCTGACACGGCGGACCGCCAGCAACCATGTCCACTCGGCGGCGTGTTATGCGCTCGTAACGGATATTCCGCACATCATCCGAAAGAATGCGCCAATCTTTCGCGAGGGGCTGTTCACATCGCTGATTCAATGCCAGCGTTTCGCATGCATCTCGATTTCGTTCTACCAGTGCCAGATGCTTCCACCGCGAGGCCTCGAGACCCAACGCCAACCCACCAGCACCAGTAAACAACTCGATTGATGTTGCCTTCTTCATCATCAGCACTCCAAAAACTCGGTGGCGCGCCGCTGGATGCCAGAAATCTGTTTCAGCTGACACTCCCAGATCACCCACACATCCCAGCCCATTTCAAGCAAATCGATCTGATTACGACGATCACGCTCGACGTTTGCCATCAGTTTTTCGTTCCAGAACATTCGCCTGCTCTTCGGCATTCTATATTGTTGACAGCCATGCTGATGCCAGAAACAGCCATGCACGAATATCGCTTTGCGACGCGACCAGAACACGATATCTGGTTTGCCAGGCAACGATTTTGCGTGAAGTCGATAACGATAACCCATGCGATACAACAATCGCCTGACAATCAATTCTGGACCCGTATCGCTACAACGAACACGCGACATTTGCCTGCTGCGCTCAGCTGGGTTCAATGAATCGTGTCTCACCATGCACCAAGCATGCACCATGACCGAATCTCGATCAGCATGCCTCAATACAGGTCCAGGAAGCTCGGATTCGCGCGGCAACCTCGTCCGCATGGCTGAGGAAGGGCGCATGGCCGGCACCGTCCACGCGACAGGTTTCGACGTTGCGGCACATGGCGGCTGCCGCTTCCATTGCCGACCAGTTCACCAGACGATCACGACGCCCGCCCAGCCACAGGCTACGACAGGCAAGTTCGGGAAGGCGGTCGCGCAGGTCGGTTTCCGCCAACACGCGCAGGCCGGTCACCAGCACGTCGGGATCCGGTTCGCCACGGGCAAACAGCTGCTGCTTCAGCGCGCGCAGTTCGTCACGAAGATGGTCGGACCCGAAGGCCTCCAGCGCCAGGAACTGCTCCAGCGTGCCGCGGTAATCGCGCCGCAGGCCATCCGCGAAACTGCTGAACAATGACGGCCGCACGCCGTCCGGCCAGTCGTCGCCGGCGACAAAGCGCGGTGTCGCGGACAGCATGACCAGCGACGTCGCGGAATCCGGATGCCGCAGCGCGCCGGTCAGCGCCACCAGCCCGCCCAGCGACCAGCCCAGCCACGCCGCCGGCGGCGTGGCCTCGGCGATTCGCCGGGCGCAGTCGTCGAGGTCGAGATGAGCGTCTTCGAGGCTGCGACCGTGACCGGGCAGATCAATGACATGAAGTTCGAAATCGGCCGACAGGCGCTCGACCAGCGGCGCGAACACGCCGCCGTGCATGGCCCAGCCGTGGATCAGCACCAGCGGCCTGCCATGGCCGATGCGTTCGACGTACATGACCGCGACGTCGACTCAGGCTTTTTCGGTGTCGCTGGGCAGGCGCTGGAAAATCTCGCCCAGTACCGACAGCAGGCGATCGACATCGCCTTCACCGTGCAAGGCGGATAGCGCGACACGCAGTCGTGCCCGACCTTCCGGCACCGTCGGCGGGCGGATCGCAGTAACCAGGATGCCGCGCTTTTCCAGTTCCCTTGCCGCGAACAGTGCAGCGCTGTTGCCGCCGACCAGCAAGGGCTGGATCGGGGTCAGCGATTCCATCAACGGCAGGCCAAGCTGCTGCGCACCGCGACGGAAGCGGCTGACCAGCGCGGTCAGCTTGAAGCGACGCCAGGTCTCCTTCTGTGCCAGCCCGATGGCCACGCGCCCGGCCGCTGCCAGTGCCGGCGGCAGCGCCGTGGTGTAGCGATAGGCACGCGCGCTCTGCAGCACGCCTTCAATCAGTTCGGTGCTGCCGGCCAGCACGGCGCCATAGCCACCGAAGGCCTTGCCCAGAGTCACCAGGTTCAGCGGCACTTCGCGCGGACCCAGACCGGCGTAGGCGGCGCTGCCGCGACCATGGGGACCGATGACGCCCGCGCCGTGGGCATCGTCGACGTACAGCGTGGCGTTCTCGGCACGCGCCAGCAGGGCCAGCATCTTCAGCGGCGCCAGATCGCCGTCCATGCTGAACACGCCGTCGGTGGCGATCATGGCCAGCGCCTCGGGGCTCGACTTCAGCTGCCGTAACGCGCCCTCGAAATCGGCATGCGGGTAGCGCTTGTGCTCGCAGCCGGCCAGCTGCACGGCATCGATCAGGCTGGCGTGGTTGAGCTTGTCGGCGACGCAGATATCGCCACGACCCAGCAGCGACTGGATGACTGCGAGATTGGCGAGGTAGCCGGAGCCGAAGCACAGCGCGCGCGGGTAGCCCAGCCATTCCTCGACGGCATCCTCCAGCGCCTGATGCTCGCGATGGTGGCCGCAGACCAGATGCGAAGCCGTGGCACCCAATCCATGATGCGCCGCGGCCTCCTGCAAGGCCCCCACGACCTCGACGTGGTCGGCGAGACCCAGATAATCGTTGCTGCAGAAGTTCAGCAGCTCGACGCCCTTCACCCTCGCGCGAACGCCGTCGCGCTGCTCCACCAGTCGCAGGCGCCGCACCAGCGACTGCCGGTTCAGCTCGGCATGCTGCTGGATCAGGCGTTGGACGATGCCGGGGCGTGCCATGTCGGGACCCTACGCCGCCCGTCCAACCGGGCTGGTGACTTCCGCGTGCGCCGTTGTCGGTTCCTCTACCGGCATCGCTTCGATGCCAAGCCGCGCAAACAGCGCCTGGTCGCGATCCTCGTCCGGGTTGCTGGTAGTCAGCAGCTTTTCGCCGTAGAAGATCGAGTTGGCGCCGGCAGCAAAGCACAGCGCCTGCAGCTCGTCACTCATCGTCTCGCGACCGGCCGACAGCCGCACCATCGACTGCGGCATGGTGATGCGCGCCACGGCCACCATGCGCACGAACTCGAAGGGATCGATATCGTCCAGCTGCTTGTCGTCGGCCAGCGGCGTGCCGCTGACCTTGACCAGCTTGTTGATCGGCACCGACTGCGGGTGCGCCGGCAGGTTGGCCAGCGCCTGGATCA
>JAGRJX010000209.1 GCA_020442545.1 Lysobacterales bacterium | reverse complement strand
GGTTCTTCGGCAGCATGCCCTTGACCGCGATCTCGATGACGCGCTCAGGGTGCTTTTCGAGCATGGTCGAGAGGTTTTCGGTCTTCAGGTTGCCGATGTAGCCGGTAAAGCGGTGGTACAGCTTGTCGCTGAGCTTCTTGCCGGTAACGGCAATCTTCTCGGCGTTGATCACCACCAGGTAATCGCCAGTATCGACGTGCGGCGTGTAGACCGGCTTGTGCTTGCCGCGCAGACGGCGGGCCAGCTCGGTGCTCAGGCGGCCCAGGGTCTTGCCAGCGGCGTCGACCACGTACCAGTCACGCTGGACGGTCTCCGACTTGGCGCTGAAGGTCTTCATGACAGCTCCAAAAGTGTATTTCGCGAGGGAAAGACTGCGAACTATAGCGGGCGAGCCGCTTCTTGGCAAGACGCAAAAAGCATCTCGTTCCGCCTGGTCGGGCGGAAAGGCGCGCAGTTGGTTTTTCCGCCGCCGCAACGGCAGCGGGGCGCACATTATACGCAGTTGGCCGGTCCAGGATACCGGCCGGGCTGTTCCACCCGGTTATCATGCCGGCGTGAATCAAGGCCCTGTCCATGAATCCGGGGACGCATCCCACGCCGACCTGGTGCGTCTCGCCGACCAGTGCGTGCTATGCGGCCTGTGCCTGCCGTACTGCCCGACGTACGCGCTGGACCGGCAGGAGAGCGAGTCGCCACGGGGCCGCGTCAGCCTGATCCATGCCCTGGCGGAAGGACGCATGGATGTTGCCGACGTCGACTTCACACACCTCGATCACTGCCTTTCCTGCCGCCGTTGCGAGGCGGTTTGTCCGGCAGGCGTGGAATACGGCCGCATACTGGACGGCGGACGGCGCCTGCGGCGAGATGCGGGAAGACAGCGACCGGGGCTGACGGCCAGAGTGGGCGGCTGGCTTCTGGCCCATCCACGCCTGTTGCGGCAACTGCTGTTCCTTTCGCGGCATCTTTGGCGTTGGCTGCCCGGACGCCTCCGCAACAGCTTGCCAGCACCGCCGGCAAGAGCGGCACTGACGGAGTTGCTGCTGCAACCTTCACCGTCCACCGGACGGGGCCGCATCGGACTGTTTCGTGGCTGCATCAGCCGTTGCTATGCGGCCAGCGCGCAGCAGGCGGCCATCGACCTGCTTCAGACACTTGGCCACAGCGTCACACGGCCAGCAGCGCAGACTTGCTGCGGCGCACAGGCGGCGCATGCCGGTAATGCCCTTCGAGCAGCAAGACTTGCCGCGAAGAACCACCGCGCCTTCCAGAGCGTCGACGTCGTCGTCACGCTGGACAGCGGCTGCCATGAGGCGCTATCGCGATCCCTTGATGCCGAAACCATCGATATGCTGGCGCTGCTGGACCGCGATCCAAACTTCGATGAACTGAACCTGCACGATCATCCCGCCCGGGTGGCGGTATTCGCGCCTTGCACCCAGCGCAACGTGATCCGCAGTGATGACGCGCTGCGGCGCGTTCTTGGACGCTTGCCGGGCGTGGATGCCGTCTGGCTGGAAACCGGCTGCTGCGGCGCGGCCGGCGATCACATGCTGCGCTTCCCGGAGCGTGCCGCCACACTGCGCGAACCACTGTTGCAACAACTGACCGACAGCGGCTGCGATCAGCTGCTGGTCGCCAATATCGGTTGCCAACTGCACCTTCAGGCCGGTATCGCGCAGCGTGGACTGGACATCCGCGTGCGGCATCCGGTCGAATTCATCGCGGAACGTCTGCTCCCCTCGTTTCCGTCACCCGAGCCACCGAGGATGGCCCCATGAGCACCAACCGCCACCTGACAGCCGTCGATCGCCTCATCAACCAGTTCGACCATGCGCTGCGAACCACCTTCAGCGCCGGGCACGATGCGCAACGTCCGCTGCCGGCGAACGGAATCGATGATGGCGGCATCGACGATACCGAACGCCGCCACGCTGCCGGTCTGATGCGCGTGAATCATGCCGGCGAAGTCTGCGCCCAGGCGCTGTACTTCGGTCAGGCTGCCGTCGCCCGCGACGCCGCAACCCGCGACGCCCTGCTCGAATCCGCGGCCGAAGAAGGCGACCACCTCGCCTGGTGTGGCGCGCGCCTCGAGGAACTGCACAGTCGCCCCAGCCTGCTCAATCCGCTGTGGTACGCCGGCAGCTATGCCATTGGCGCCGCCGCGGGCCTGGCTGGCGACGGCTACAACCTCGGATTTGTGGTCGAGACCGAGCGTCAGGTCGAAGCCCATCTCGGCGAACACCTCGACAAGCTGCCGCCGGGCGACCAGCGCAGTCGCGCCATCGTGCGCCAGATGCAGGCCGACGAGGTCGCCCATGGACAAAAGGCGCAGGAAGCCGGCGCCCGCGAACTACCGATGCCGATCCCGACGCTGATGTCGGCAGTCAGTCAGGTGATGAAACTGCTGGCGTATCGTCTGTAGGCGCCGAGATCGGCGTCGTCAGCTTGAGGCCAACAATCCCGGCCAGGATCAGCACGATGCAGAACAGACGCGGCCAGGTGGCCGGCTCGCCGAACAGCAGGATGCCCAGCGCGGCGGTCCCGACCGCGCCGATACCCGTCCACACCGCGTAGGCAGTACCGATCGGCAATGAGCGCAGAGCCAGCGCCAGCAGCCAGAAACTGGCCGCCATCGCCGCCAGCGTCCACAGGCTGGGCCACAGCCGGGCGAGGCCTTCGCTGTGCTTCAGGCCGATGGCCCAGACCACTTCCAGCAGTCCTGCCAGTCCCAGATAGATCCACGCCATGGTCGATTCCTCCTCGTCAGCGCTTCGCGGGCCGCAATGAGGAAGCGGCCACATATCCACTTTCAGGGCCGCAAAAAAGAAAAGCGGCCCGGAGCCAGACTCCGGACCGCCGTCGGTCCCCTGTTTCACGCCAGCGGCGCGGGCGGGTCGTCCCGCCATGTTGCTTATTCAGACCAGATTGCGGCCGTGGAAGAGCTCGGTGATTTCCTGCTTCAGTCGCTGTTCGATGCGCAGCCGATCCTTGAAGCCGAGGTTCTTCGCCTTCTCCTCGAACAGATAGGTGTCGAGGTCGAAATCCTTCACATGCATCTTGGTGTGGAAGATGTTCTCCTGGTAGACGTTCACGTCGAACATCTCGTAGCGCTTGCGGATCGGCGCTGACAGGTAGTCCTGGATCGAATTGATGCGGTGGTCGATGTAGTGCTTCTTGCCCTTCACGTCGCGGGTAAAGCCGCGAACGCGGTAATCCATGATCACGATGTCGGACTCGAAACTCTCGATCAGGTAATTCAGCGCCTTCAACGGCGAGATCACGCCACAGGTAGCCACGTCGATGTCCGCGCGGAAGGTCGCGATGCCGTTGTCCGGATGGGTTTCCGGATAGGTATGCACCGTGATGTGGCTCTTGTCGAGATGCGCCACTACCGAGGCATCCTCCGGATGCTCGCGCACCGCGCCGCTCAGCACCTGCTTGCCCGCCTGCTTCTTGTCGATAACCGGCTCCTCGGAGATGAGGATGGTCACCGACGCGCCCTGCGGATCGTAGTCCTGGCGCGCCACATTGAGGATATTGGCGCCGATGATCTGCGCCACCTCGGTGAGGATCTGTGTCAGGCGATCGGCGTTGTAGGCCTCGTCGATATACTCGATGTAGCGCGACCGCTGGTCTTCGCTGACCGCGTAACAGACGTCGTAGATGTTGAAGCTGAGCGCCTTGGTGAGGTTGTTGAAGCCCTGCAGCTTCAGGCGCGGCAGTGGTTTGACCACGGCGAATCCTCGTGAACGGTTGGCCGCACGACGCCAATGGGAGGCTGGCACCGCAGCAAACCCGAAATTATCCGCAATCCGCCGCGTCAATCAATCTTTCCCCACGCCGGCCCGTCTGTCCGGAGGCCGTGCCTCTGCAAAAAGATTGAACCAACGCACATTTGCCCATTAAGCTGGCATTACGACTTCCACCGGTAGCCCGCCATGGCTTTGCCCAATTTTCTGCTGCAACAGTCACTTCGACGCGCGCAGACACCGCCCGCCACGCTGGCACCCGATGCCGACACCCTGGAGCGCTTCCTCGAGCACTGCCACCGGCGCACCTATCCCGCGAAGAGCCTCATCATCAACGCGGGCGACTACTCGAGCGAGCTGTTCTTCCTCGTCAAGGGCTCGGTGTCGGTCCTCATCGAGGACGACGACGGCCACGAGATCGTGCTCGCCTACCTCAACAAGGGCGACTTCTTCGGCGAGATCGG
>JAGRJX010000208.1 GCA_020442545.1 Lysobacterales bacterium | reverse complement strand
ATGTGCATCGGCACCGGCATGGGTGCGGCGGGGATATTCGAAGCGCTCTGAGCTGGGGTTCCCGGAGATCATAAGACGGCGCCAGATTGGCGCCGTCTTGGTTCCGGTTCACAGCAGCGGTGACATCAGCCGGGCAAATGCCTCCGGCAGGCGCTGCCAGACGGAGCGCTCGCGCCAGGCCTTCGGCTCAACCTCGACCGAAGATTCGAGGTCACTGTGCATGACTTGCTCCAGCTCGTGGCAGATCGACTGGTCACGCAGGCAGACGGCAGCCTCGAAGTTGAGCCGAAAGCTGCGCTGGTCGAAGTTGGCGCTACCGATGATGGCGAGGTCATCGTCGACCAGCATGGCCTTGCTGTGCAGCATGCGCGGACCGTATTCGAAGATGCGTACGCCGGCCGGTGCCAGTTCGTGGAAATAGGAGCGCGCCGCCCAGGTGACCAGCAGGCTGTCGCTCCGATGCGGGAGGATCAGGCGCACGTCGACGCCGCGCAGTGCGGCCGAGGTCAAGGCCATCATCGCGGCCTCGCCCGGCACGAAGTACGGCGTCGCCAGCCACAGGCGCCGCTTTGCGCCGTGGATGGCTGACACCCAGGCGCGGTGGATTGATTCCCAGCGGTCATCCGGGCCGGAGGCAATCAGCTGCGCAGACACATCACCCGGCCCCACATCATGTTCGCGGAGATCCGCCTCGCGTTCCAGCAAGCGAGTCTGCAGCCGCCGCGTATAGGCCCAGTCCTCGATGAAAAGTTGCTGCAAGGAACGCACGATCCGCCCTTCGAGCCGCAGGTGCAGGTCGCGATAGGCATCCTTGCGCCGGCGCTCGTTCTCGTCGTCGGTGACGTTGACGCCGCCGGTGAAGCCGATACGGCCATCAACAACGACAATCTTGCGGTGACTGCGCAGGTTCAGCCAGGGCTTGCGCCAGAGGCGCCAGAGCCGCAGCCGATGGAACCATTGCACCTCGCCGCCGGCATCGGTCAGGCCCCTGAACCAGCCCGCGCGCATACCGAAGCCGGAACCCAGCGCGTCGAGCAGCAGCCTCACTTGTACGCCACGCTTCGCGGCCGCGATCAGCGCATCACGCACCGCCGTGCCGCTGCGATCGGCAGCAAAGATGTAGTACTCGGCATGCACGTGTCGCTGCGCCCTGCTGATGGCTCCGATCAGGGATTCGTAGGTCTGGCCGCCATCAACCAGCAGTTGGACGTGGGTCGCGCTGGATTGCGGAAAGCCGCTGCTGCCTTCCAGCAGCCGCGAGAAGTCGTCATCGCAGACCGGTTCCGATTCCGCCAGTTCGCGCTCACATCGGGTGCGCGCTCGCTGTCGCTGCTGGCGATGGATGCGCTGCGGTCCGAACAGGTAATAAACCAGCAGCCCGACGTAAGGTAGCAGCGCCAAGCCGAACAGCCAGCTCAGCGTGGCTGCCGGCTCGCGCTTCTGCAATACGATCCAGATCGCCAGCCAGAGCAGATAGCCGATCCAGGCCACGCTGAGGTAGCTGCCGATATGCGGAATCGACCAGATCGCGTCCCAGATTTCGTTGAAGGTAGCCATCAGCGGTGCGCGGCGGTCCGGGGAGTCAACGACCGCAGGTTATCGCGTTGCGCACGAATTGGCGTGGCGACAGCGTTCAGCGTCGCCCTTCGCGCCAGTCCTTGCAGGCGTCGCGGGTCTGCAGCCACCAGTAGCTCAGCTGCGCCGCGGCAAAGCCGAAAGGCTTGAAGGCGCTGTCGGGCTGGTAGCCGGCAAAGTCCTTCCAGCGGGTGTCTCCCTCGGCAATAGCAGAGGCGATCAGTTCGCCGCCCCAGGCGGTGGGCGCCACGCCGTGGCCGCCGAAGGCGTGCACCATCCACAGGCCCGGCTCCAATTCACCGATCTGCGGCATCTGCGCCCTTGAGTAGCCCATCAGGCCGGACCAGGCGTAATCGATGCCCACGTCGCGCAATTGCGGGAACACGCGCAGCAGGTCGGTCATCAGGATGTCTTTGGCCTGCCCGGGCGAGGGATCTCGCACCGTAATGCGTCCGCCCCAGAGCAACCGACCGTCCTTCAGCGGACGGTAGTAGTCGAAGGCGAAGCGGGTGTCATAGACCGCTGCGTTGATGTCCATGATGTCGGTCATGCGCGAGCCCAGCGGTTCGGTGACCATGACGTAGGTCGATATCGGCAGGATGCTGCGATCAAGCCGCGGCGCGAAACCGCCCAGGTAGCCGCCGCAGGCCAGCACCACGCGCTGCGCTCGAACTTCAGCTTCCGCCG
The DNA here is from genome assembly GCA_020442545.1 of Lysobacterales bacterium. Classification (GTDB taxonomy): domain Bacteria; phylum Pseudomonadota; class Gammaproteobacteria; order Xanthomonadales; family Xanthomonadaceae; genus JACKOX01. Next base: position 7,148 of record JAGRJX010000208.1, on the reverse strand, counting down.
TGCTCACCCGCCAGCCGCTGCCATCGCGCTGCAGGCCGGTTACCGGACTACGTTCGTGTACCTGCACACCCTGAGCAGCGGCGGCGCGGCCAAGACCGATGGCGTAGTTCAGCGGGTGGATGTGCAGCGCCGATGACTCGTACAACGCATCGCTGTAGCGTTCGCTGTGTATCCGCTGACGCAGTTCGACCTGCGGCATCCAGCGCCAGTCCACGTCGTAGTGATCGGCCAGTTCGCGTTGCCGTGCGCGCAACACCTCGGGATCACGGAACCAGTTGGCCCAGATCACGCCGCCTTCGACCGGGTCGCAGGGAATGGCGTATTGCGCGGCGCGACGACGGATGCTGTCGACGCCCCACAGCGTGCCGTCGTACATCCGTTTTGCCTTCTCGGGTCCCTGACTGCGGCGCAGCGCGGCCTCGCCCAGCGAATAGCCACCAAAGGCGAAACCGCCGTTGCGCCCGGATGCGCCGTGCCCAAGCTCGCCAGCTTCCAGCAGCATCACGCCTTGTTGACCACGCTCGGCAAGGCCGATGGCGGTATTCAGGCCGGCAAAGCCGCCGCCAACAATCAGCGTGTCGACATCATGTCGACCACGAAGCGCCGCGAACGGATCGTAGGCCGTCGCGGTGGCGCGGTAGTAGCTGTTGACTGGCGTGGAATCGCTCAAGGCGGTGTAATCAGCCTCGTGGGTCAGGTTTCCTGGACGCCGAGTTCGTCGAGCGCGCGCTGCATAGCCATGCGCGCTTCGTCGCTGATGATCTCGTGGTCCAGCGCGTAGCGGATAGTGGCCTCGACCAGGCCGATATGGCTGCCGCAGTCAAAACGTGTCCCATGAAAGCGATAGGCAAGCACGCTGTCCTCGGCCGCCAGGCGCGCAATGGCGTCGGTCAGCTGGATCTCGCCACCGGCGCCGGGCGTGGTGGATTCCAGCAGGTCGAACACCCGCGGACTCAGTACATAGCGCCCGACCACCGCCAGTGTGCTGGGCGCGTCCGCCGGCTTCGGCTTCTCCACCATGGCCGTGATGCGTCCGCGACGGTTTTCGAAGGATTCGGTGGCGACAATGCCGTAGCTGCCGGTCTGCTCGGCCGGGACGTCCTGCACGGCGATCACGCTGGCATTCGATGACGACGCCGTGTCGCACATCTGCTTCAGGGCACCTGGCCCTTTGTTCCAGATCAGGTCATCCGGTAACAGCACGGCGAAGGGCTCATTGCCAACCACCGGCCTGGCGCAGAGCACTGCATGACCGAGGCCCAGCGCTTCTGCCTGGGTCACGAACACGGCACGCACATGCGATGGAAGAACGCCGCGCACGATCGCCAGCAATTCGTCCTTGCCGCTCGCCTGCAGGCGCTGTTCCAGCTCGTAGGCGGTGTCGAAGTAGTCGGCGATGGCGTGCTTGTAACGGTTGGTGACGAACACCAGCGTGTCGCAGCCGGCAGCAATGGCTTCGTCCACCGCATACTGGATCAGCGGCCGGTCGATCACCGGCAGCATTTCCTTGGGAACGGTCTTGGTCGCCGGCAGGAAGCGGGTGCCAAGCCCGGCAACCGGAAACACCGCCTTGCGCACGGGGCCGAAGGCCGGCATTGAGACGTTGGAAGTCATGAAGTCCTTCTTGCGATTTGCCCGGTCGCTACGCGGCGCCCCCACGCGCGCCCAGCAGCGGCACAGCGACGCTTTCGCGGTCGAATTCCGGCACCAGCGTACGCAGGCATTGTTCCAGCGCGGTTTCATCGTAGGCGGCCACCGCCTGCTGCGCCTGGTTGAGGATACCGTCCAGCGTTTCTGACGCCACCGAGCGCGCCCGCGCCAGCATGATCTTCGGATGCGCCGTGTTCCCGTACGCTTCCTGCGGGTGGAACAGCTCTTCGAACAGCTTCTCGCCGGGGCGCAGCCCGGTATAGGCGATCTTGACCTCACGACCGGGCTGACGGCCTGCCAGGCGAATCATCTGCTCGGCGAGGTAGCTGATCTTCACCGGCTCGCCCATGTCCAGCGCGAACACTTCGCCGCCCTCGCCCAGCGCCACGGCCTGCAGGATCAGCTGGCTGGCTTCCGGAATCGTCATGAAGTAGCGCGTCACTTCCGGATGGGTCACCGTGACCGGGCCGCCGCGCTGGATCTGTTCGCGGAACAGCGGCACCACGCTTCCGGCGGAATCCAGCACGTTGCCGAAGCGAACCGTGATGAAGCGGGTGTTCGACGAACGCGCAGCCAGTGACTGACAGATCATTTCCGCCACGCGCTTGCTGGCCCCCATGACATTGGCCGGATTGACGGCCTTGTCCGTGGAGATCAGGGCGAAGCATTCAACGTCGTAGCGGATCGCCGCCAGCGCCAGTGTCCGGGTCGCGAGAACGTTGTTACGCGTCGCTTCGCGCAGCTGAAGCTCCAGCAGCGGCACATGCTTGAAGGCGGCGGCGTGGAAGATCATTTCCGGCCGCCGCTCACGCATCAGCGCGTCACAGGTCGCAGCGTCACCGGCATCGCCCAGACGCATGTCCAGGAGTAGCTCGGGAAACTCGGCGCGCAGCTCCTGCTCGATGCGGTACAGGTTGTACTCGGAGGTTTCCAGCACCACCATGGAAGCCGCGCCCAGGCGCGCAATCTGACGGCACAACTCCGAACCGATTGAGCCACCACCCCCCGTCACCAGCACCCGTCGCCCGCTGATGCCGGTGCGGATGGTGGTCCAGTCCAGCGACACCGGTTCGCGACCGAGCAGATCCTCGATGGCGACCGGCTTCAGTTCATTGAAACGCGAGCGGCCGTCCACCACGTCCTGCAGGCGCGGCACCGTGCGGAACGACAAACCCGTCTGTTCACAAAGCTCCACAACCCGCTGCATCTGCTGGTTGTTCGCTGAAGGAATCGCAATCAGCAGCATGTCTGCCGCAACTTCGCGCGCCAGTTCCGGGATGCGCTCGATGACGCCCAGCACTGGAATCCCATGCAGGCGCGCACCACGCAGGGTTCGGGAGTCATCGACAAAGCCAACGAAGCGATAGCGATTCTCGCGCTTGAGGTCACGCACCAGCGCTTCCCCGGCATGCCCGGCGCCGATCACCAGCACGCGCATTCGCGGCACATTGCCACCGTCACCGTGGCGGCTGTCCTTCCAGAAGCGGTAGGCCATGCGTGGCAGGCCAAGCAGCAAGATCAGCGCCACCGGATACATCAGCAACACCGAACGCGGTACGCCATCCAGGCGCGAGAACAGGAACAGTCCCAGCGAAATCGCCAGCGCACCGACCACGGCTGCGCGCGCGATGTTCCAGAGATCCGGCAGGCTGGCGAAACGCCACAGGCCGCGATACAGGCCGGTCCACCACAGCACCAGACCCTGTGCTACCAGCACGATCAACACTTCGCTTGAGAACCAGGGCACCTCGCGCAGATCCGGCGCCATGCTGATGCGCAGGCGGTTGGTACCGATCCAGGCCAGCCAGACCATCAGCAGGTCGTGCAGCACCACCGCCAGTCGCGGATGAATCAGACCGAAAAGGCGCGCAAACCAGGTCATTCAGCGCCCCGCAATCGCGTGTACAAGCAGTGCCGCGCCAGCAGCCAGAACAACGCCAGCAGTAGCCATTGCCCGGCCCACAGCCACGCCCACCACATCGGATGGCGAAGCAGCAAAAGCACGGCAGGCACGACGAATAGCAGGTTGCATGCGAGGTAGATCGCGACGATTCGGGGGTGCGACAGGCCGCTGCGATGCAGCCATTGATAAAGATGTTCGCGATGCGGATTGTACCATCGCGCTCCGCGCAACAGCCGAAAGAGCAAGGTCAGTCCGGCATCCATGAGGAACGGCGCGGCGATGATTGGCCACAGCGCCCAACCCCAGCTCCCATCCGTCAACCCAATTATGGCGACACCGCACAACACAAACCCGAGCGTGGTGCTGCCCACGTCGCCGAGAAATATGCGTGCCTTCGGCAGATTGAACGGTGAAAAGCCCAGCAGCGCAGCGAACAGCAGCAGCGCCAGCAGCAGCGGCACGATGCTCCCCGACACCCACGCCGCCAGCGCCAGCAGCAGCGCCGACACCGAACTCTGCATCACCGCGATGCCGTCGATGCCGTCCATGAAGTTCCAGAAGTTGATGGCCAGCAGCAGGACGAAGACCAGCAACAGACGCAGCACCAGTCCCGGCGTACTGCCCTCAAAGCCCAGGACACCGAACACCAGCAAACCCGACGCCAGCAGGTGTACGGCGACCCTCGGCAGAATCGGAAGCGAGCGGTGATCATCAATCCAGCTGACCACGGCAACCAGGGACGACGACAACAGCAGCCAGCGTGATCCGGAATCCAGACCGCCCTGCCAACAGTCAACCAATAGTGCGGACAACAACCAGGCAAGCACAGGTCCGATTCCGCCGCCGCGCAGTGTCGGCCGGGAGTGGCTGCGGCGAACCCCCGGCGAATCAAACATCGCCCGCCGCCGTGCATAGATCAGCGCGAGCCACGTGAACAGTGACGAAGCGACCGCCACGAGCGGCAGCAAGGCGGGCAATGCAAGGTCGGCATCCATGCCGGGCGGCCTATTGGCCCACTGCGCCGTGGATTGGCTTCACTGTGCCCCAGCTCTTGCAGCTCGGACAATGCCAATGATGTGCCCGCGCACCGAAGCCACAACGCTGACAACGATAGGACGGCGAGCCGGACAGCAGCTTCTCGGTGAGCTGACGCAACACCAGCAGGATGTCGCGCTCTGCAGCCGTGCCCTGTTCGAGGCTGAGGTCGATCAGCGCGCCCTGCCCGCGCACCGACGGCCGCTGGCGCAGTTGTCCGGCAAGATACTCCAGCGCCTGCTCGCCACCCTCCTGCTCCTGGACCAGTCGGGTCATCGCCAGCACCGGCGAAACACCGGAATGGCGCTCGATCATTTCTGCGAGGAAGCTGCGCGCACGACTGAGATCGCCATGTCGGCGATAGCAGAGCAGAAGGTCCGGCAGCAGTTCCGGCAGGAAATCCGGGTCGTTGCGGGCAACACGCTCGAAGGCCCGGATGGCGGCGAGATCGTTGCCGTCGGACGATTCCATTCGCCCTTCGAGCATACCGGCGCGAACGCTGTTGGCATCGACATCGAAAGCCTTGCCCAACTGTTCACGGGCATCGTCCGCATCACCACGGCAGCGGGCGCGCTCCGCCATCTCGCAGAAGAAATGCGCGATCAGCCGACCCATTGGCTCGCCGGTAGCGGCCTCGTAGGACTGCGCGTGGCGGATTGCCTGTTCCCAGTCCTGTTCGGCCTGGTAAATGCTGATCAGGTGCTTCATCGCCTGCGGCGCGGATGACTCCAGCTTCTGCAGATCGCTGAACAGGGTTTCAGCGCGATCATACAGACCAGCCCGCATGTAGTCCTCGCCGAGCGCCAGCACGGCCTGGGTACGCTGCTCGTCGCTCAGGTTTTCGCGCATTACCAGGTTCTGGTGCAGGCGGATGGCACGATCGACCTCGCCTCGCCGCCTGAACAGATGACCCAGCGCGAAATGCGTTTCCACCGTTTCGCTGTCGACTTCGGCGATCTTGAGAAACACCTCGATGGCCTTGTCCGGCTGTTCGTTCAGCAGATAGTTGAGGCCGCGGAAATAGGTGGTGGACAGGCGGCTGACCGCCGCGCCACTGCTGCGCCGGCTTTGTCGCTGTTGCAGCCACCAGCCACTGGCAAAGGCCACAGGCAGGAGCACCGGCAACCATATCCACGCGTTCACGCGCTGCCGCGCTCCTGACTGACGGCCGCCGCAGATGCCATGGTGTCGTTTCCAGGAACGGATGCTGCACTGTCACGACGCGCATTCCGGCGTTCGCGAGCGAGCCGACGACGCAGCGGCCAGATCACACCCAGCGACAGCAGCAGCCAGGCCAGCAGCGCCCCCGCCAGCATGGCAAGCAGCAATGCCACCCCCAGCATCAGGTCGAACTGCACGAAATAAAGATCGACGTGCGTCAGGTCGGCGTTCAGGGCACCGAACAGAATGCCAGCCAGCAAGGCGATGGCCGCGAGGATGTAGAACAACAGACGCATGCAGATACACCGGCAGGAGTTGCCGGATAGCTTAGCAGGCGATAGCGGAAGCAGGCTTGTCGCTGTGAGCGCTACGCCACGTGAGGTTCATGAGCTTATGCCCTTTGTACCGACGGGCGCGGCAGAAGTTGCCCCTGACCGGTCACTCGGGTTCGGCGCGCGAGCCGCGATCCGCGATCGGCATGGTGTCGCTGACGCGCTCGCGCAGCTCCTTTCCAGGCTTGAAGTGCGGGACGTGCTTGCCGGGCAACGCCACGGAATCACCGGTTTTGGGATTGCGCCCAATGCGCGGTGGCCGGTAATGCAGCGAGAAGCTGCCGAATCCGCGGATCTCGATACGATCTCCGTGCGCCAGCGCGCCACTCATCTGTTCAAGCATGGTCTTGACGGCAAGATCGACGTCTTCGGCCTTGAGGTGTGCCTGGCGCAGTCCGAGCGCCTCGATGAGTTCGGATTTGGTCATGCCGGTGCAGTTGCTTCCATCAACAGATCGAACGGGTCGGGCCGGAGCCGTCGATGACGTTCGCGGGGCCGTTGCGGCCCCGCGAACGCCAAACACTAGCAGATTACTCGGACTTGTTGTCCAACTGCTCGCGCAGCAGCGCACCCAGCTGGGTGGTGCCGCCGGAGGACGACTTGTATTCCTCCATCACCTCGCGCAGCTCGGCCTCGTCCTTGGCGCGGATCGAGAGCTGCAGCTGGCGGCTCTTGCGATCCTGGCCCATGAACTTGGCTTCGACGCTGTCGCCGACCTTCAGGTACTGGGTGGCGTCCTCGACACGCTCCTTGGCGATGTCGTTGGCGCGGATGTAACCCTCAATGCCTTCGGCCAGCTCGATCACCGCACCGCGGGCATCCACTTCCTTGACCGTACCGGTCAGGATGTCGCCGCGCGCATGGCCGGCCATGAACTGGCCGAACGGATCCTGCTCCAGCTGCTTGACGCCAAGGCTGATGCGCTCACGCTCCGGATCAACCGCCAGCACGACGGCCTCGACCTCATCACCCTTCTTGAAATCACGAATCAGGTCTTCCCCACTGGTCGCCCAGCTCAGATCAGACAGATGCACCAGACCGTCGATGCCGCCGTCCAGGCCGACGAA
>JAGRJX010000207.1 GCA_020442545.1 Lysobacterales bacterium | reverse complement strand
CAACTTTTTCAGCGTTGCCTTAACAGGCCCTACCTCATGCACAAACCGCCTACCGACGCCCTGCGTCGCACCAAGATTCTGGCCACGCTGGGTCCCGCCACCGACGCGCCCGGCGTGCTGGACGAGCTGATCCGCGCCGGTGTCAATCAGGTCCGCCTCAACTTCTCGCACGGCAGCGCGGAATCGCAGAAAGCCCGCGTCGACGCCATTCGCGCGGCGGCGGAAAGCGCCGGCTGCGAGATCGGCATCCTCGCCGACATGCAGGGGCCGAAGATCCGCATCGAGCGCTTCGCCGACGGTCCGGTCAGCATCAAGGCCGGCGACCGCTTCGACCTGGTCTGCAGCGATGATGCGGGCGCGGGTGATGCCAGCTGGGTCGCGGTCAGCTACCTCGGTCTGGTCAACGACGTCGCCGCCGGCGACACGCTGCTGCTGGACGATGGGCTGGTCGCGCTGCGCGTGGATGCGGTGGATGGCGAGCGCATCCGCACGACGGTGCTGACCGACGGCAAGCTGTCTGATCGCAAGGGCCTGAATCGCCTGGGCGGCGGCCTGTCGCTGGGCGCGCTCACTGAAAGGGATCGCACGGACATCCGCACCGCCGCCGAATTGGGCGTGGATTTCATCGCGATTTCCTTCTGCCGTACCGCCGTCGACATCGAAGAGGCGCGCAAGCTCGCGCGCGAGGCCGGTTCCGACGCGGCTATCGTGGCCAAGATCGAGCGCGCAGAGGCGATCACCAACCTCGATGAGATCATCGATGCCAGCGACGTGGTGATGGTCGCGCGCGGCGATCTCGGCGTGGAAATTGGCGATGCCGAGCTGCCCGGCCTGCAGAAGAAGATCATTCGCGAGACGCTGGCGCGCAACAAGCTGGTGATCACCGCCACGCAGATGCTGCAGTCGATGGTCGACAGCCCGATTCCGACCCGCGCCGAAGTGCTGGACGTCGCCAATGCCGTGATCGACGGTACCGACGTGGTGATGCTGTCGCAGGAAACCGCGGCCGGCAGCTATCCGGTGCGCGCGGTCGAGGCGATGGTGCGCATCTGCCTCGGCGCCGAGCGCCAGTTCGACACCGACACCGATTTCGAGGCCGCCCCGCGTGGCCTGCAGCATGCCGATCAGGCGATTGCGATGGCGTCGATGTTCCTTGCCGAACACATCCGCGTGCGGGCGATCATCGCGCTGACCGAGTCCGGGGGAACGGCGCGGTTCCTGTCGCGCCACCGCAGCGCGGTTCCGATTTACGGGCTGTCCCGGCACGCCCACGCGCGACGCCGGATGGGCATGATGCGCGACGTGCATCCGATCGATTTCGACAGCCAGGGCGAACCGCCGCGCAAGGCTGCCCGCGCCGCGATTCGCCAGCTGTTCGAGCTGGATACGTTGCACGTCGGCGATCGCGTTCTGATTACCAGCGGTGATCACATGGAGCAGCGCGGCAGCACCAATACCCTGCGTCTGCTGGTCGTCGGCCAGGACGGTCGCGCGGAAGGGCTCGGCGAGCTGTAGTTGTGGAACCGATATTGCGCATCGCATGCTTTCCGCTGGACCTTTACCGGTGGTAGGGCCACATTCAGTTTGCCTTGGCTAGATTGCTGGCCATGGCGTCCGCAACCATGGCGCGAACGCCGCTGATCGATGGGGAGAAGACTATGAAGACGATGCTTCGTTCCGGCCTGTTTGTCGTTGGGTTCCTGGCGATATCGGCCGCCGCAATTGCCGGTGGGGGCGAGCGTTTCGCCGCAGAGGGAACCATTGGCGACAAGTGGATGGCCGGCGACGGCGCCAGCTTCGAAGCGGCAGGCTATCCGGCGCACTACCTGTCGACGGCCGCCAACGTCTGCATGGCCATTGCTTACCGCATCGGCGAAGACGGCAGCACATCGGACTTCTTGGTGCTGGACCAGTGGAACAGCGTGTCCGAGGACAAGGAGCCCGTGGTCGGTTTCTGGCAGGCTTTTGCTTCTGCCGGAGCAGGTGCCTTGTCGAACTGGCGCTTCAAGCCGAGGCCCGAGGTGACCGACCCGGTGCCTACCGTGACCGTGGCCACCCTGACATTCGGCGCTCAGGCCAACGTGGATGTGCATGAGCTTCGCAGCCATTGTCGTGTCGAAAACCTGGCCGCCAGCATCGAACATGCTCGCTCCGAAGTGGCCACCCGTTCGGCGCGCCGCGAGGACGGCATTCTGCGTCAGGGTCAGGAAAATCGCTATCGCCGGGAACAACGCGACACGGCCAACGCTATCAACCGGGCCGTCAACGGTGGTTGATCGCAGATCTTGCAAGGTCGCCGAGGAGTCGCGGCGGCGAAGAAATTCGATGTCTAAACTTGTTGTGGAGGAAGGAGCATGAAGCGATTCCATTCACTGACACGCGGCTTGCCAGTCATGGCGCTGCTGGCAGCCGCTGGCACGGTTTGCGCCGCAGACCGGATCGTCCCTGAAGGAGAGCTGGGCAAGTACTGGACAGTGGCCGATGGCCATTCGCTGTCTGTGGCTGGCTATCCGGAAACAATGCTGGCCGACGCGGTAAATGCCTGCGTGGCCATTGCCTATCGGGTCGACAAGTACGGATTGACTTCGCCGGCGGTCGTACTGAAAGCCTGGGACAGCGTGAACGGGCGCAAAGCGAGTGCTGAACTGCACGAAGACGAGTTCGCTCGGGCCGCAGCGGTGGCCGTGGCGTCATGGCGTTTCCAGCCAGTTGCGGGGGCTGAGCCGACGCCGTCGATGACGGTGTCGACCTTCGGGTTCATGGCCGATGACGTGGCAAGCAAGGCCGCGGTTCGCAGTCATTGCCGCACCAGCAATGACGAGCTGGCGGCCATTGGCGGTGATTCATCCCTTGGAAAGGGACGCAGTTCCCGAGCCGATCGCATCCCCGCCGCTTTCTGGCCTCCCAACACGATGCCCGGCCAGCGCATTCACGCTGATAATGTCTCCCGGCGCCTGCAGCCCGCGGTTGTGCAAACAAGCCGCTAGGCTTTCGACACAGATCAGCCTCGGATCGCCCGGTTCACTGCCGGGCGATTCCATTTTTGCGCCAGACAACGGTAGGGTTTGCGGGAAGGGTCAATTGTTTCTTGAATTCAGGAGAAGCCATGAAGGATCTGACAGACCGGATTGACTGGGCGATCGTCGAGACGACGGCCTGGGAGTGGGGCGGGCGGATCGTGGCGGCGCTGGCGATTTTCCTGATTGGCCGCTGGGTTGCCCGACGCGTCTCGAAGATCATGCAGCTCGCGATGCAGCGCGCCGGTAGTGATCCGACCGTCATCGACTTCATGGGCAAGGTCGGCTTCGGCGTGCTGCTGGTGCTGGTCTGCGTCGCGGCGCTGGATCGGCTGGGCGTGCCGTCGGCGTCGCTGGTGGCGGCGGTCGGTGCCGCCGGTCTGGCCATCGGCCTCGCCATGCAGGGCTCGCTGGCCAACCTGGCGTCGGGCGTGCTGATCATCCTGTTCAAGCCGTTCCGCAAGGGTGACTTCGTCGAGGTCGGCGGCATGAGCGGCGTGGTGCGCGAAGTCGGCATGCTGCTGACGCGGATGACCACCGGCGACAACCGCGACGTGTCCATGCCCAACGCGCAGGTACTGGGTAATCCGATCATCAATTATTCGTTCAACGGCACCCGCCGCATCGACCTGCTGATCGGCATTGGCTACGCCGCCGAAGCCGCCCAGGCCATGGACATCATCCGTGGCGTCCTCGCGCGCGAGGAGCGCGTGCTGAAAGACCCCGAGCCGGTACTGATGGTGGAAAGCCTCAACGAATCCAGCGTGGACCTGATGGTGCGGCCTTGGGTGAACACCGGAGACTACTGGCCGGTGCGCGGCGCACTGCTGCGCGACATCAAGTCGGCGCTGGATGAAGCCGGCATCGAGATACCGTTCCCGCAGCGGACGGTGCATGTTCTGGCTGGGAACGGCACTGTCGATGGGGCTGCCGCCGCGGGCGCAGACTGATCCGCGGGCAGGCTTCCGACAGACTGCCGGAGACGGCTATAATTGGCGGCTTACCACGGTTCGGCACGAGACAGGACAGACAGCATGAGCATCGACCAGCTCGAAGACATCGCCCGCGCGATGGTTGCGCCCGGCAAGGGCATCATCGCCATCGACGAATCCACCGGCACCATTGCCAAGCGCCTGGCGTCGGTCAACGTCGAAAATACCGAAGAACATCGCCGCGCCTATCGCGAAATGCTGCTGACCGCGCCGAACCTCGGCCAGCACATTTCTGGCGCCATCCTCTACGACGAGACGCTGCGTCAGAGCACGAAGGACGGCGTGCCGTTCACCCAGGTGATGCAGGACGCCGGGGTGATTCCCGGCATCAAGGTCGACACGGGCGCCAAGCCGCTGGCCGGGTTCCCCGGCGAGGTGGTTACCGAGGGCCTTGACGGCCTGCGCGAGCGGCTGGCCGAATACGCGAAGCTGGGCGCACGCTTCGCCAAGTGGCGCGCGGTGATCCGTATCGCCGACGACGCACCGTCCGGTACCTGCATTGAAGCCAACTGCCATGCGCTGGCGCGCTATGCGGCGCTATGTCAGGAAGCCGGCATCGTGCCGATGGTCGAGCCTGAAGTGCTGATGGACGGCGACCACGACATCGAGGTCTGCTATGACGTCACCGAAGCGACGCTGCGCTCGCTGTTCGGTGCGCTGTACGAACATGGCGTGCTGATCGAGGGCACCATTCTCAAGGCCAGCATGGTGGTGTCCGGTTCAGAATGCGCCGAGCAGGCCAGTGTCGATGAAGTGGCCGAAGCCACGATCCGCTGCCTGAAGGCGACGGTTCCGGCCAACCTGCCGGGCATCGTGTTCCTGTCCGGCGGGCAGAGCGACGAGCGCGCCACCGCGCATCTTGACGCCATGAACCGCAAGGGCAACCTGCCGTGGCCGCTGAGCTTCAGCTATGGTCGCGCCATGCAGTCTGCCGCGCTCAAGCTGTGGGGTGCAGACATGGTGGGAAACCACGACCGTGCGCAGGAAACCGTGTTCCAGCGCGCCCGCGACAACGGGCTCGCCGCGCTTGGGCAGTGGCCCGGCAACTGAGCCAATGCCTGCATCGATGTTCCGAGAACGCCGGCCACGCGCCGGCGTTTTCATGCTGGACGCCGGCTGAAGCAGCGGTGCGGTCGCGCTTGTGATCGAGCACCGCCGTCGCTACCGTCTGCGCTCCTGCATGCGACCTGACCTTGCCCGATTTGTGCCTGCCATGACCCAATCGCTGCGTCCCTTCTTGCGTCTCTCCAGGCTGGCTCCGCTCATGCTGCTGATCGGCTGTGGCAGTGCCTCGCAGTCGCAGGCGGCGAAAGGCGGTGCTGCCGAAGACGCGCTGACAACCGTAGCGATGGCGCGGGACAGGCACGCAGGTGTCGGCACTGAGCTGGCGGATGCTGATGCCGGCGCCGATGAAGCAGGCGTCGACGAGGCTGTGGCCAGGCCGGACCCTGCCCTGACGGAAGACGCCCGCCATTATCCCGTCGACTATCGTGTCCGCTTTCTGCCGGATGAGGGTGCGGCGGCGGTCACCATCGCGCTGGGGCGCGGCAGCGGCCACCTGAGCCGTCTGGACTTCCACATGCCGGCCTCCCGCTACCGTGCCATCGAGGGCGACGGCAAGGTTGAACGGAACGGGGATCGCCTTGTCTGGGCGCCGCCGCGCAACGGTGGTGAGCTTCGCTATCGCTATCGCATCGACCACGAGCGCGGCAGCGGCGGCTACGACGCGCGAATCACCGACGACTGGGCGCTGCTGCGCGGCGACGACCTGGTGCCATCGGCGAGGACCCGCGGAACCCGCGATACCTACGCGCAGGCGACGCTGCATTTCGATGATCTGCCGGAAGGCTGGTCGGCGGAGACGCCGTGGAAGCCGGCGCATGGCGGCGGTGACGCGGTGGTCAATCCGGACACGCGTTTCGATCGCCCGACAGGCTGGATTCTTGCCGGCAGGCTCGGCGTGCGTCGCGAAAGCGTTGAGGGCATGGCGGTCAGCGTGGCCGCGCCCATCGATCATGCCGCGCGCCGGCTCGACGTGCTGGGCGCGACCAACGCACTGGGCATCGAACTGCAGCGCGTGTTTGGCCGCCTCCCGCCCAAGCTGCTGATCGTGCTGGCACCGGACCCGATGTGGCGCGGCGGCCTGTCCGCGCCACGCTCGCTGTACCTTCACGAGCATCGCCCGCTGATCAGCGAAAACGGCAGCAGCACGCTGGTGCACGAGCTGGTCCACGTGGTCAGCGGCATCCGTGGCGTGAAGGGCGAGGACTGGATCGCCGAAGGCATCGCCGAGTACTACAGCATCGAGTTGATGAGCCGCATCGGCCTGCTCAGCGAGGACCGCCGCCAGCGGGCGCTGGAATGGATGAAAAACCACGGTCGCCGCGTAAAGACGCTGGTGGCGGACAGTTCCAGCGGCAAGCGCACCGCCCGCGCCGTTACCCTGCTTGCCGCGCTGGACCGCGAAATCCGCGAGTCCGGTGACGAAGACGCCAGTCTCGACGACGTGGTGCGACAGCTGGCGTCGAGCGGTGGAAAGGCATCGCTGGCGGAGCTCCGTGAGCTCACCGCCGATCTGATCGGCAAGCCGTCGACGGTGCTGCAGCAGGCCGTGGTGGAGTAGCCCGTCAGGGCTGTTTGCCGGTGGCCGCAGCCGCCCTGGAACGACCGAAATCGCTGTCGCCATCTGCCGCCAGCCAGGCGAAGATGGCGTAGGCGGCCACCTGCTGGTCGAGCGCCTCGGCGTCGACCTTGTCCAACGTGTCATTCGCCGTGTGGTGGTAGTCGAAGTAGCGGGTGGCGTCCTGTTCCAGCGCCACGAAGGGCATACCGCGGTTTACCAGCCCGCTGATGTCGGCGCCCGCGTGGCCTTCGCTGTCGTCGTAGGGAATGCCCAGTGGCGCCATCAGGTCGGCCATGGCCTTGATTGTGGCGTCGGGCTGATCACCCATGCTGCTGCGCAGGGCATAGATGCGGTCGGCACCGAGGTCGCTTTCGGCACCGATGATGGCCTTGCCCGCATCGTTCGCCTCGGCAAAGGCGCGACCGCCGTAAACGCCCTGTTCCTCGTTCGCGAACGCCACCACGCGGATGCTGCGCCGCGGCCGTTCCGGCAGCGCGGCCATCAGCGCGCCGGCGGCCATGGTGATGCCGATGCCGGAGGCGTCGTCGATGGCACCGGTGCCGAGGTCCCAGGAATCCAGATGACCGCCGATGACGACGTATTCATCCGGCTTCTCGCGGCCGGTGATTTCGCCAATGACGTTGGCCGATTCGAACTCGCCGTCGAAACCGACATCGAGGTTCAGGCGCACCGACACCGGACCCTTGGCCAGCAGGCGTGCCAACTGGTCAGCATCCGGAATGGACAGCGCTGCAGCAGGCACCGTCGGGGTTTCCGGGCGCTGCCACATGCCGCCGGTATGTGCGAGGCGGTTGTTGTCGGTGCCGATGGAGCGAATCAGCAGCGCGGCGGCACCCTTGCTGGCGGCCACGGCGGCGCCGGTACTGCGGCCGGCAACGGTTTCGCCGTAGCCATGGCCGCTCTGGCTGCGCGGCATGCGCTTGTCGATGAAGGCGATCTTGCCGGCCAGGGAGCCGTCGGCTGCGGCCTTCAGCGCCTCGATGTCCTCGAAGCGGACCACTTCGGCGTTGAGATCGCCATCGGTGCCGTGGCTGCGGCCCAGCGCCGTCAGCTGCATTGGCATGTTGTAGGGTGCGGTGATGGCGACGGACTCGTGACGGCGCACCCAGCGCGGATAGCTCACCGGCTGCAGGATCACGCGGTCATAACCCAGCGCCTCGAACTTCGCCTTGGCCCATTGCACGGCGCGGCGGTCGGCTTCGCTGCCGGCCATGCGCTGGCCAACGTCGGTGGTCAGCGACGCAGTGAGCTCGTAGGCGCGATTGCTGACCAGCGCCTGATCGCGCAACTGCGTTGCGGTGGCGACGGACGCGGTGCTCGGCGTGGCATCACCGGCGATCAGCGGACTGGTGCCGGCAAGGGCGAGAAGGGCAAAGGCAGCGTTCAGGCGCATGGTGCTACTCCGGAAAAGAAGGGCGCCGCCGACGATGCCGGCGGCGGCGTTCGCTTGATTCGATGTTCAGTTCTTCGCTTTCAGGTTGTCGCGGATCTCGGTGAGCAGCTTGACCTCGTCGCTGGGCTCCGGCGGCGCTTCCGGCGCGGCTTCTTCCTTGCGCTTCAGGCGGTTCATGGCGCGAATCACCATGAAGATGGCGAAAGCGACGATGACGAAATCGAAGACGGTCTGGATGAAGTTGCCGTAGTTGAGCAGCACGGCCGGCGCGGTTTCGCTGCCATCGGCGGCTATCACCGCTTCCTTGAGCTGCAGCGACAGGCTGCTGAAGTCGACGCCGCCGACGACCAGGCCGATCACCGGCATGACCACGTCGCCAACGAAAGACGAGACGATCTTGCCGAACGCGGCGCCGATCACGATACCGACCGCCATGTCGACCACGTTGCCGCGCATGGCGAATTCCTTGAACTCACGCATCATTCCCATCGATGCTGCCTCCCGTTCGTTAGCGGCACTCCCCGTGCCGACCCCGAATGTACACCAGATGCGGAAAATCGACCGTGTTCAGCGGCCCAGGATGGCACCTTGCAGCATGGGCAGGCCGTCGATACCGGCCTGCCAGTAGTCGCCCGGACGCAGCGGCCCGACGCCGGCCGGCGTGCCCATGAACAGCAGATCGCCGGCGCGCAGCTCGAACAGCGCCGACAATGCGGCGATGGCGGCGGGCACGTCGTGGATCATGTCGTCGAGATGGCCGGACTGGCGGCGCTCGCCGTTGACGTCGAACCAGATGGCCTGGTTGCCGGGTTGCCAGCGTTCGGCCGGTGTCAGTGCTGAGATCGGCGCGGAGCGGTCGAAGCCCTTGGCCACGTCCCAGGGCAGTCGCGCCGCCTTGGCTTCGGCCTGGCGATCACGGCGGGTCAGGTCGAGGCCGATGGCGTAGCCGAACACCATGCCGGCGGCTGTATCACGGTCCACCGGGGCGTTGCTCCCGGTACCCAGCGCGGCGACCAGTTCGACCTCGTGGTGCAGGTCGTCAGTCGCCATCGGGTAGGTCATGTCGCCGCCGCCAACCAGCAGCGCATCGGCCGGCTTGCAGAAGAACACCGGCGCCTCGCGTGGCGCTTCGGCACCCATCTCGCGCGCGTGCTCGGAAAAATTGCGGCCGACGCAGTAGATCCGATGCACGGGAAAGCGCTGCGGGCTGCCGATCACCGGCAGGCTCGGCGGCACGGCCGGCGGAAACAGGAAGCGCGACATTTGGCGTCGTGTCAGTGGTTGCTGCGACGGTGCTGGTCGATGACCGTGAACTCACCGTCGATCACGTCACCGTCACTGACGCGCGATGATTCTCCCGTGCGTTTGGCCTGCGAAGTCTCTTCGGTCTGCGGGAAACCGCTCGGAAATCGCCACTGCCGCCACAGCACCCGCGCGAAGAAAAGCAGCGCGACGGCGGCGGCAATGAACAGGCCGACCACCGAGAAGATCGCCAGCAGCACCAGTCCCAGTGCCCCCAGCAGCACGCGGAGCACGGGGTTGCGGGGCGGCGAGAAGCGGGCGAACTGGATGAACATCGGGTCGATACCGGTGGCTGGGGTCGGGTTGGCCGGGTCTGCATGGCAGAATGCAGCCTTCTTCCAGTATCGGGACGCCCGTGGAGCATCACAAGTGACAGACGACCTGCCTTCCGTCGCCGTTCAGGACGCATCCACGCCGCTTTGCGCCGTCGAGGAAGTGCCGGATGGCAAGGCGCTGGCCGTGTCGGCGCTGTTTGATGGTGAGGAAGCATCGCTGCTCCTGCTGCGTCGTGGCGACGAGGTTCGCGCGTTCCTGAACGTCTGTCCGCATGCCGGTCGTCAGCTCGACTGGGCGCCCGGCGAGTTCCTGTTCTCGTCCGCCAAACTGGTCTGTGCCGCACATGGCGCGACCTTTTCCGTGCCCGATGGCCTCTGCGTCGCCGGCCCCTGTCGCGGCGAGTCGCTGCGGGAAGTGCCGGTCGATATCCGCAGCGGTGCTGTGTTCCTGCAACCGTCCTGATCGAGTTTGTTGTCCCGAACCCCGTCTCAGAACATCAGATTGACGACCACCAGCACCACGCTGATGTAGAGCAGCGTGATCGGGGTGCCGATCTTCAGCAGGTCGAGGCCGCGATAACCGGCCGGGCCGCTGACCATGGACAGCACCGGGTTGGACACGCTGACGAAGTTGTTGGAGGCGGACAGCGCGACGATCAGCGCGAATTCGGTCGGGTTGCCGCCAACGGCGAGCGCCACGTTGATCGCCATCGGCACCATCAGCACGGTGGCACCGACGTTGGTGATGACCAGGGTGAAGCCGGTGGCCAGCAGCGCCAGCGCCGCCTGCCAGGCCCAGGCCGGCTGGTCGCCGAGGCGCTCCAGAATCTGCTGCGCCACCCAGGCCGCCGCGCCGGACGTATCCATGGCCCATCCCAGCGGGATAAGGCAGGCCATGATGAACACCGTCTTCCAGTTGATCGCGG
Organism: Lysobacterales bacterium; assembly: GCA_020442545.1. Lineage (GTDB taxonomy): Bacteria > Pseudomonadota > Gammaproteobacteria > Xanthomonadales > Xanthomonadaceae > JACKOX01. The sequence continues at coordinate 2,157 of JAGRJX010000207.1, read as the reverse complement.
CGTAGGCCTCGTCCATGTTCAATACGCCGGTCAGCAGCATGCCGACCACGCCGGCCATCAGCGCCACCGGCACCTTCACCTCGCCGGTCAGCGCCAGCGCGAGAGCAATCCCGAACACCAGCAGGGCATGCCAAAGCTTGTGCGGTCGCTGTTCCTCTTTCGGGTAGTCGGTGACCACAACGAAATCGCGCTTGTCGCCGGCCATGTGCAGATCGCGCCAGATCGAATGGAACACCAGCATGTCGCCGGGTTTGAGTTCGATGCTGCGAATGTCTTCGCGGAACACCTCGTCGCCGCGATTCACCGCCACCGGACTGATGCCGTACTTCTTGCGCAGCTGCAGATCGCGCACACTCTTGCCGATGTAGCGCGAGTTCGGCGGGATCACGGCTTCCGAAATGCCCGCGCGGCTGGGATTGAAGAGGTCGCCGAAGTTGCGCAACCGTGACTGCATGCGCATCAGGTTGCTCTGCGCGTAGTCGGATACGTCTTCGCGCTTGCCCATCACGCCCAGCACGCTGCCGACCCAGATCATCTGGTCACCGGGTGGTGCCAGTCGCGACTCGTTGCCGCTCTTCAGCGCCAGGATCAGCGGCGCGCCTTTCTGGGTTTCCGCTTCGGAAATTGCCATGCCGACCAGCGGGCTTTCGGCGGTGACGGTGAGCTCGAAAACCTCGCCGTCAATGCCGTAGGTGCGCGCGAAATAGCTCTCGGTCCGTGCCGGCGCCACGCTCTTGTCCTCGCCGCCGCCAAGCCAGCGACGCCCGACGATGCCGAAGTACAGCAGGCCGGTCGCCAGCAGCGACATGCCGATGGGTGCCACCGAGAACATGTTGAAAGGCTTCAGTGTGGCCGCGCCCGAAGGCAGGTTCTGGTTGGCCGATGCCAGCAGGTCGTTGAGCATGATCAGCGGCGAGGAACCGACCATGGAAAGCGTGCCGCCCAGCACCACGCAACAGGCGATGGGCAGCAGCATGCGGCCCAGCGCGATGCCGGTGCGCGTGGACAGTCGCGATACCACCGGCAGGAACAGCGCGGTCACCGACGGGTTCTGCATCACTGATGACAGCAGGCCGGCGACGGTGGCGGTGAACAGCACCAGCCGGCTCTCCATGCCGGATGACACGCGCAGCAGCCAGGCGGCGAGGCGGTTGAGTACGCCGGTGCGGTCAAGGCCGGCGCCAAGGATCATGGTTGCCATCACGCTCATCACCGCGTTACCGGCAAAACCGTTGAACAGGCGATCCACCGGTACCAGGCTGGTCAGGCCCAGCGTCACCAGCACCAGGAGCGCGGTCACGTCGACGCGCAGCTTCTCCCACACGAACATGACCATGGTGAACCCGACCAGGCCGAGGACCAGCATCATCTCGGTGGTTAGGGTCATGCCTTGATCCATGGATCGTGGGGCGTCTCGAATCGGGTTGCCGCCATCCTACCCGATGGCGCCCGGTTGCAATCGTGAAATCAGGTGTCGGAGATGTCGATGCGGTCGTAGAGCAGATCCCAGACGCCGTGGCCCAGTTTCTGGCCGCGGGTCTCGAAGTGCGTCTGCGGCCGCCATTCCGGTCGCGGAACGTGGCCGCGTTGGCCGGCCCGGTTCTTCAGCCCCCGGGTGGCGTCGAGCACTTCCCACAGGTGCTCGGCATAGCCTTCCCAGTCGGTGGCGAGATGCAGGCGACCGTCTGCCGCCAGCTTGCGCACCAACAGACTTGCGAACGCCGGCTGCACCAGACGTCGCTTGTGGTGGCGCTTCTTGTGCCAGGGATCGGGGAAGTAGATGCGGATCTCGTCGAGGCTGCCGTCGGCGATCTCGTTTTCCAGCACTTCCACGGCGTCGTGGCGGTACAGGCGGACATGCTCGCTGTCGTCTTCGGCCAGCGCGTTCAGCAGGCGGCCGACGCCGGGCGCGTGCACCTCGATGCCGATGTAGTCGCGCGAGGGATCCTGCTTCGCCGCGAAGCGCAGCGCCTCGCCATTGCCAAAGCCGATTTCCACCACACGCCTGGCCTTTCGGCCGAACACGGCATCGAAATCACGGATATCGCCAGCGTAGTCGAGTCCAAAGCGCGGCCAGCGTTCGTCAAAGGCACGTTGCTGCGCCGGCGTGAAGCGACCCTGGCGCAGCACAAAACTGCGGATCTGCCGCTGGCCTTC
>JAGRJX010000206.1 GCA_020442545.1 Lysobacterales bacterium | reverse complement strand
GGCGGCGGCTCCGGCGGCGGCGGCGCCTGGATCGGTGGCGCCTTGATTATCTGCTTGATGACCTTGGGCGGCTCCGGCGGCGGCGGCGGCGGCGGCGGTGGTGGCGGCGGCGGCTCGATCAGCGTCACCTCGAAGGTGGTTTCTTCCTCTTCTTCCGCCGGCGGCGGGTTCACCGGCGCCATCAGCATCATGAAGGCGGCCACATGAAACGCCATGGCGAACGCCAGGCCGCCGATGCGCGGCCAGTTGAGCTTGTTGCCATTGTCCTGGTTGTGAGTGGAGTCCGTCATTGGCGGCCTGACCTCTTTGCTGTGACCGGGGCCGTTCCAGCGTGCCCGTCGACTTGCGACGCGCACCGCCTAGCGGCAACGGGATACGAAGCTTATAACATGTCGCCACACGGCACCATCGGCACCGCCGGCATCGAAAATCTACAGGGCGCCGCTGGCACGAAGCCAGGACTCGGCGGCCTTCTTGGTCTCCGGGTAGGCTGCGGCCTTCTTGTATGCCGCTATGCCTGCCGCCTTCTTGTTCATGCCGAGTTCGGCACCGCCGATCACGATCCAGGCGTCTCCGGGGCGCTTGAGTCCCTTTTGCAGTGCCCGGTTGGCGGCGGCCTTGGCGTCCGCGTAGCGGTCCGATTCGTAGAGGAGGCGCGCCTGATTGACGTAGTCTTCGCCACTGTCGGAAAGCTCACCGGCCTTGCCGTACCAGTCAATGGCCTCGGCGGTGTGGTCGGAAAAATAGAGGGCTTCCGCCTTCAGGTGGTAGAGCTCGGCGCTGGGCTGGAGGATGCCCTTGGCCAGTCCCTCGTCGATGGTGGCAATCGCCTTGTCTTCCTGTTCGGCATAGTGATACAGGCGGTACAGCTGCTCGTAGTCACGGTCGGCCGTCATCAGCCCTCGCGCCTTGGCGTCTTCGAGGAGCGCCGTGGCCTCGGCATATTTCTCGGCCTGGAGATAGACGGTGCTCAGGTTCCGGATAAGCGTCGTGTTGTCCGGATCATCCGCCAGCTGCTGCTTTGCCACGTTGATGGCCTCGCCGGGCTGGTCCAGGTCGGCATAGCAGGCAATCATGATCTGCGGCCACGATGGTTGCGGCTTGAGTCCCTGCGCCTTTGACTTGGCCATTGCGTCCTTGATCAACGGCAGCGCTCCCGCGCAATCATCCTGCTGATACTTGATGGATCCGCGAAGGCCGACGAACTCGGGACCGTCCGAACGTGTTTCCTCGATCAGACGCTTGATGGTCTGGTCGGCTGCGGCCAGCTGGTCCTCGGCCTGCTGCATCTGCGCCACCTGGAGCATGATCGAGTAATGCGTGTCATTGGGCAGTGCGTTCTCGTCGATGGCGCGCTGCAGGTACTGGATCGCCTTGGCGTAGTCATCCTTGTCCATCGCCTGATAGGCAAGCGTCTGGTCGGCAACGGCCCGATCATAGGCGCTGGCCTTCTTGTGGGTGAGGATCTCCTCGGCCAGCTGCCGGACCTGGCTTTCCTTGCCATCTTCCTGTGCAAGGTCATACATCTTGGTCAGCTGCTTGTTGACGCCGCGTGACGGCTTGATCTCCGGATCCACGCGGGTCGCGTTCGGATACTTCGGCTCCGGCTTTTCTACCGCCTTCTTGCGGGCAATGGCCAGAGGCGATGCCAGCATGGCGGCAACGGCGATGGCCAACAGGCCCTGCTTCAGGTTTCGACCTGCATTCATGTTTTCCTCTCCTCGCTGTCCGTCGTGTCCGGAAACCGCATACGACGCAATGGGCGACGTGAACGAGCAAGGCTAACCCGTGAGCCGGGCGACGCTCAAGCCCAATCTGGGTCGATTTCTGTGCACTGCATCGCGTGCACGGCAATCAGCCCCTGTCTTTGCTAACGCAGCGGCGACCGCGCCGGGGTTGACGCCCCCTCGCCGTTTCGAGCGGCCAGCTGGGCATGTCGGCCGCCATCCGCGTCGATCACGGCTGCTGCCTGGCGACTGATGCTGTGCCGGTCGCTGCCGCGCCATCATGCGGATCGGGGCACTTCACCGCTTCGCCGAAAGGCAAACTCCTGCTGCGCGAACCGCGCCCTCGCGATGGGGTCGCGTGACAGCGTTGCCGCCTCCTCCATGGCCTGAACCCTGGCCAGCCGTCCCTGCAACCCGGTGGCATTCGCGATCTGGATGGCCAGGCCGGGGCGAGCGTTGAGTTCGAGAATCATCGGACCCAGATTGCGGTCCAGAACAAAGTCGACGCCGATGTAGCCGAGGCCGGACAGCTCGTAGCAGCGCGCCGCCATCTCCAGCAAACTTTCCCAACCCGGAATCGCCAACCCCTCGATGGTGTTCTCGGTGTCGGGGTGTTCGCGAATGCGCTCACTGCCCCAGACGCCCTTCGCAGTGGTGCCGGTAGCGATGTCGATGCCGACTCCGATGGCGCCCTGATGCAGGTTGGCCTTGCCATCGGACATGCGCGTGGGCAGGCGCACCATGGCCATCACCGGATAGCCCTGGAACACGATGATGCGGATGTCCGGCACGCCCTTGTAGCTGATGCGGTCGAAGATCGGGTCGAACTGCACGCAGTATTCGATCAGCACGTGGTCCGGATGGCCACCCAGCGAATACAGGCCGGAGAGCATGTTGGAGACGTGATGCTCGAACTCGTTGCTCGACATCAGCAAGCCGTTGCTGCGCCGGTAGCGATCCCCGCGACGGCCGTTGACCACCAGGATGCCGTCGCCGCCGGAGCCGTGCGCGGGCTTGGCGACGAACTGCTCTCGCCCCTTCAGCTGCTCGTGCAGGTCGGCAATTTCGTGTTCCTCGCGGACCACGGCGTAGAGTTCCGGTACCGGCAGGCCGGCAGCAATCGCCAGTCGTTTGGTCAGCAGCTTGTCGTCGACGCGCGGGTAGAACTTTCGCGGGTTGTAGCGCAGCACGTAGTCGGCATTGCGCTGGCCGATGCCGACCAGACCGACTTCACGCAGGCGCCGGGCGATGCGGAACGGGTTGAACATCAGCGATCATCCCCGCGCGGCAGGTCCTCCGGCTCGTCCGCCACCGCTTCGGCCAGCGGCGGCGCGCCGTGGCGCCGTGCTTCGGCTTCGGCTTCGTCGGCCAGCGTGCGGAAACGCAGCAATTCGCTGAGTCGATAGCCGGAGTAGCGGCCGATGACCAGGGCGAAGGCAAACAGCAGCAAGAGGATTTCAGGGAACACGAACACCAGGTGCTCCAGCGGCGCCCAGCTCATCACCAGGTGCGCAAAGGCGGCAACGATGAGGGTGCCGGTGCCTTCGCGCATGGCGGCCGAGGCACCGCGCTCCTCCCAGGCCACCGACATGCGTTCGATGGTCATGGCCATGATCACCATCGGGAACAGCGCCACCGACAGGCCGACCTCGATGCCAAGCCGGTTGCTGATGACGCTGACCAGCGCCATCAGCAGCACGACGAGAATCAGCACCGCCGTCAGCCTTGGCACCAGCAGCAGGCGCAATCGCTCCAGGTAGAAGCGCACCAGCAGGCCCATGCCGACCACCAGCACGAACAGCGCGATGCCGGCCAGCAGGTGCGTCTGCCGGAAGGCCAGCGCTACCAGCACCGGCATGAAGGTGCCAAAGGTGCTGACGCCGACCAGGTTGCGCAGCAGCAGCATGATGAAGGCGCCAACCGGCACCATCAGCAGGATGCGGTAGGTCTCCTGCGACTGCAGCGGCAGGCTGAACAGCGAGTAGTTGATCAGGTCGGGGTTCTCGACCTTTAGCCGGTCCTGCGCTGCCTCCACCGCATCAGCCATGAACAGGTTCTGCTTGAAGCTGACATGGGCGTTGCTGTTGCCGTCTACCCGCAGCAGCGGCTGGCGGCTGGCGCTCCACAGGAACAGGTCGTGGGGCCAGCCGTCGGTGGCGGTGCGCAGGTCGATGGTGATCCAGTCGGTGCCGTTGTGCACCAGCAGCCAGGGCCGCATGTCGCTGTCGCCGGCGGCCTTGCCCAGCAGCATGCCGTGGATCACCCGCGAGGGAATGTTGCGGATGGCGAGCAGTTCGGCGAGGAACTGCGCACGGCCTTCGGCATCCGGATGCTGGTCGCGCAGCAGCGAAACCTCTTCGCTGGGTGAGTCCGCGTTGAAACGACGCACCAGCTCCTGGGCGAAGGTGGCGATGTCGGCGCTGCCTTCGCGGACATCCTCCAGCAGCGACTGCGCGGCCGTGGCATAAGGCTCTTCCAGCACTGGCGGCTGTCCGACGCGGGCATCAAAGTCCAGTTCGCTGTAGTCATTGCTGCGCACCACCGTGGCACGGTAGTACAGCGCCTGGGTGCCGCGGGCGCGGCGGATTGCCCACTGCACTTCGCGGCCGTCGCGGTGGGTTTCCTCGAGCTTCGAATAATTCTTCGCGATGAAATTCTCGCGGATCACCGAAAAGCCCGGCGGGCTGTTCGGCAGCTGCAGGCTGACCGTGTTGGCCCCGCGCTTTGGCTGGTATTCGATCCGCGCTTCCAGCGTCCACTGCTCGACACCTTCCACCGGCTGCAGCGGGAAGTTGAGCACGCGCCACTTGTAGAACATCGCCGACAGCGCGGCGATGGCGATCACCGTCGCCAGGATATAGAGCTGGGTCTTTTTCATGAATCCCCGATCACTGTGGCGGGCATGTCATCAGCATTCTGGCGGACGCTCCCCAGCACCCGCTTTACCGGACTTCGTTGCCAGCCATTCCACATGGGCTGACTTGCATTAGCAAGAGTCGTTTCGAAATTCCGCTGATTTCAGTCGTCTTTCGCCAAGAAAAACGCAACGACCAGCAATAGCCACATACCGATCAACCACCACTTCCCGTCGACAAGAGCACCGGCAAACGTGAGCTCCGGGGATTGCCTCATGTGTCTGAAAGTGAGCGCGACCGTCCCGAGAAGGCCCACTCCCAGGAACGACAGGAGAATGCCAAGCGATGACTCGTCCGAAGACTTCATGACCGACTAGACGTCGAGGTTGGCGACCTTCAGCGCGTTGTCCTCGATGAAGTTGCGGCGCGGCTCGACCACGTCACCCATCAGGGTCGAGAAGATCTCGTCGGCGGCGACGGCGTCCTCGATGCGCACCTTGAGCAGGCGCCGGGTTTCCGGGTTGACCGTGGTGTCCCAGAGCTGGTCGGGGTTCATCTCACCCAGGCCCTTGAAGCGCTGGATGGTTCGGCCCTTCTTGGCCTCTTCGAGCAGCCAGGCATTGGCGTCGCGGAAGCGCTTCACCGGCTGCGCCTTGCTGCCGCGGCGCACTTCGGCGCCGGCCTGCACCAGGTCGCCCAGCGCTTCGGCGGCCTGACGGATCGGGCGGAACTCCGGGCTGGCGAACAGGCTGGCCGGGAACAGGAATTCGGCGTCCAGACCGTGGTGGCGTCGGCTGACGCGCAGGCCCTTCTGCTCGCCCATCTCCTCGACGCTGGCCTGGTAACGGGCCCGACCCAGACCGGTGCCGTTGAGGCCACCGAGCAGTCGTGCAATCCAGGCCTGCATGCCGTTGGCGTCATCCAGCCGGTCGGCATCCAGCGCCGGCAGCTCGATCATGGCCTGCAGCAGCGCGGCGTCGAAACGGTGCGACAGTCGACCAACCGCATCCTCCGCGGCGACGAACTGCTGCATCAGTTTCTCCAGACCCTCGCCGCTGACCGGCGGCGCGTCCGTGGCATAGAGCAACTCCGCACCTTCGACCGCGTGGCTGATCAGGTAGGCGTTCAGCGCGGGGTCGTCCTTGATGTAGAACTCGCTCTTGCCCTGCTTGATCTTGTACAGCGGCGGCAGGCCGATGTAGA
>JAGRJX010000205.1 GCA_020442545.1 Lysobacterales bacterium | reverse complement strand
ACCATGGCCTCGTAGCAGGCCGAGTCGCCGTGCGGATGGAACTTGCCGATCACGTCACCGACGGTGCGCGCCGACTTCTTGGGCTTGGACGTGGCCGACAGGCCCAGCTCGCTCATCGAGTAGATGATGCGCCGCTGCACCGGCTTCAGCCCGTCGCCGACGAAGGGCAGGGCGCGGTCGAGAACGACGTACATCGAGTAGTCGAGGTAGGCGCGTTCGGCGTATTCGGCGATGGGTATCTGTTCGAAGCCGTGGAAGGCGGCGCGGGTGATGTCGGTCATTCAGGTCGTGCTTGCTGGTGGTTCAAGCCGCCGATTGTAACGGGAGCCGTCTCGCAGGCGGAGACATGGCCCGGGAAGCACTGCACGATCATCGTGTTGACGGGACTGGCCAGGGATGACCACAGCACGCCGGTGGCGGATATTTGTCCAGCGTTGCCCTAGACTGTGGCTCTGGGGGAACATCCATCGGCCGCCATCCAGCCAGGAGAGTCCCGGCCGGCGCGGGCTCGCAAGCAGTCGTCCCCGTGCTGCCTTACAACCGGCATGTTGTCTGAAGGTTCCATCCAGCCATCCACGGCCACGTTGATTGGACGCATTCACGCGGGCGAAGCGTCGGCTCGCGATGAACTGTTTGCACGCTGTCTGCCCATGCTCAGGCGTTTCGCGCGCGGGCGTCTGCCGGCAGGCCGCCGTGACCTTTCCGAGACCGAGGACCTGGTCCAGCTCACGTTGCTGCGCGCCTTGGGTCGGCTCGACGACTTTGATGCGCGCGGTCGTGGTGCCTTCTTCGCCTACCTGCGCACCGTGATGCTGAACGCCGTGCGCGAGGAGCTGCGGCGCCTGCAGCGACATCCGCATGTCGACGGCGAGCCGGACAAGCTCCCCGTGATCGACGCCGACGCGGCCAGTGACAGCGTGGTCGCCAGCGCCATTGGCAGTGAGACCCTGGCCGCCTACGAAGCTGCGCTTGAACAACTGGATGAAGCTCAGCGTCAGGCAGTGATCCTGCGCGTCGAGTTCGACCTCAGCTATGCGGAAATCGCACTGGAGCTGGACAGTCGGTCGCCGGATGCCGCGCGCATGCAGGTGACCCGTGCGCTGCGTCGGCTGGCGGAGTTGATGCCCTAGAGTCTGTTCGATTTCGCTTCCTGCGACATTGGAGATGGATGGTGCCGTGTACGGACCCGACAGTATTCGAAGGAGATACCCACATGAACAACCTGCTGCGCATCCCTGCCGGCTTACTGTTATCGCTGCCGCTTGGTATCGCGCAGGCGGTGTCGCCGGGCGTAACCAGCCATCAATTGAGCGACATTCAGCAGCCCGACGGTGACGCCTCCGGTCTGATTGTTTCCGAGAACGGCACCACGGTCTGTTTCGTCGCCGACCAGCAGACCGACGAAGCGCGCGAGCTGTTTTGCAGCGCCACGGCCAATCCACAGACCGCAACACGGATCAGCGGCCTGTTGCCGACCGGCAGCAGCGCGACCGACATCCAGCTCAGTGAAGACGGGTCGCTGGTCTACTACCTCGCGCCCGAAGTCAGTGGAAGCAAGATCGAGCTGTTTCGCGCGCCGACCGACGGCAGCTCGCCGGCAACGCGCCTGAATGCACCGCTGGTTCCCGCGACTGCCGACGTCGATCATTACCAGATCATCGACGACCTGCAGCGCGTGCTGTACCGGGCCGATGCCGAGATAGCGGGGGAGCACGGTCTGTATGTCGTCGAACTGGCGCAGCCCGGCGTCGCTACCAAACTGAGCGGGCCGGTTGCGCCGGGCGGTAGTGGCGTCAACAGCTTCAGTTTCGACGCGAGCACCTCGCGCGTCTACTTCGACGCCGAGCAGCAGTTCAGTGACCGCGAAGAGCTGTATGCCAACGACATTGCCGGCGGCGGCATGGTGAAGCTGAGTGCGCCGGCCCAGGCGGATGATCTCATCGGCACGATCTACCGGGTCCCCGGTGGCGCGAACGTGCTCTATACCGTGAGGCCCGCCATGGGAGCGACCGACCTCTGGGCGGTGTCGGCGACCGGATCGTCGGCCGCCTGGAAGGTCAACCAGACGCTGCAGTCAGATGGACAAGCCACTCCGGTTGCGTTGGCGGCGGACGGCAGCCGGATTGTCTATGTCGCGGACGTGAGCGTGGATGGTCGTTACGGGCTCTACTCGCGCGCGCTGGATGGCAGTGAACCACAGCCAGTCACCATCGATGGCGCCGTCGTCCAATACCCGCCAATGAGCATCAGTTCCTTGCCAAGGGTCGTCTATGTCGATGACCACGAGCTGCTGTTCATCGACGCCTACAACAACGACAACCTGGGCAAGCTGCAGCGGGCGGCGGCGGACGGTTCCAGCAACCCGGTCGTGCTCAGTGGAACGCTTGATGTGGTGGACTACCGGGCTGCGCTGGATCGCGATGAAGCCCTCGTCATTCACAGTGACAACGGCAACGGCGTGAGGAACCTTGCACTCATCAGGCTGGACAACAGCGCGATCACGCCGCTCACCAGTTTCAACGTCAATACCGGCGTCACCAACCCGCGATCACTGGATGCTGCGCGCCGCTACTGGGTGTTCCAGGCCGACCCGGCCGTCAACAAGCGGCGTGACGTGTTCGTACTGGACGTCGAGACCGGCATTCACGAACAGCGCAGTGGCACGGGCGCAGACCTGGTGGCGATCGAGCGTGTCAGCGTGGCTCAGGTGGCTGATGACGGCTGGGCCTGCTTCGTCGAGTACCGGCAGAACCAGATGATACCGACGCTGCGCAAACGCATGCTGCGATGTACCGGCATCAATGGCGTGCCGGGGCGTGATTTCGCGCAGGTGAGTACGTTCCAGATCGGCGATGCGCCAGAGTTCGGGCAGGTGAGGCCGGACCATACCTCGTTCGACCGGGTATTCTTCACCGCCGACTCGCAGGTTGTGGATCAGTTCGAGGCTTATCAGGCGGATTTCGCCTCCGGCTTGTTCGCCGACGGCTTCGAGGACTGAGGAAGGAGACCATGGGTCGCGATCCACCCGCAACACCGGATGCCAACGATCACCAGCTGAGCGAGGCTGCGGAACGGATTGCGGACGGCGTGGCGGTCGAGATTTCGCCGGCTGTCCCCGGCGAATCAGGCCGTGTTCTGGGCAACCTGTCGAAGCTGGCGGCGCTGCGTTCGGCCTTCCAGCGCCTGGATGAAGCGGAAGCCGCTTCCCCGGCCGGTGCGGGAGATGGTCAGGCTGTGGTGCCCGCCGAATGGGGCCACCTGCGTATCGTGGAGTCCCTGGGTTGCGGCGGGTTCGGGACGGTGTACCGCGCCTTTGATCCGCTGCTGGAGCGCGACGTGGCGCTGAAACTGCGCCGCGAGGATCGTGAGCAGCCGATGGCGACCCGCGCCTACATCGGCGAGGCGCGACGGCTGGCGCGGGTACGCCATCCGAACGTGCTGGCCGTGCATGGCGCCGGCATCCACGATGGACGCGCCGGGCTGTGGTCGGACCTGATCGAGGGTGAAAGCCTGGAGCAACGGCTTTCGCACGGGCCACTGTCACGCACCGAGTTGCTGGCGCTGGCGCGGCAACTGCTGGAAGCGGTGCGTGCCATCCATCGTGCCGGCCTGGTGCACGGCGACCTGAAGGCCGCCAACGTGATGTTCGATGCCGGGCATGCGGTGTTGATGGACTTCGGCGCCGCGCATGCGCCGGGTGATCGACCGCGGCAGGGGTCGGTCGACAGCATGGCGCCGGAGCTGCTGGCCGGCGATCGCGGTGACGCGCGCAGCGATCTGTATTCGCTGGGCGCGCTGCTGTACCGCGCGGCGTTGCCGCGTGATGTCGAGCCTTCGGCCGAGCCAAAGCAGCTGCGCAGCCGCGTCGGGCATTCTTTCGCGAGGCTGATCGAGGAACTGACGCACGCCGATCCCGCATGCCGTCCGCGCACCGACGAGGTATCGCGGCGACTGCAGCGGATCGTCAGCGCGCCGGCACGTCGGCGTCGTCGACTGGGTGTTGGGCTGGTCTTCGCCAGCCTGTTGATCGGACTGCTGGCCAGTCTGTTCGCGCTGCATCGCGTGCGCGAGGCGCGTGAGCGCAGTGACCGCATCAAAGGCTTGCTGGTAGCTGGTATCCAGAACGCGGCACCGACCCGGCAGAGTGGCCCGGCATCGCTGCGCGAGATGCTCGACTTCCTCGCCGAGCAGGCGCCGGTGCGTCTGCAAGACTATCCGGAAGCGCTGGCCGATATGCGCGTGGTGGTTGGTGCCGGACTGGCTGATCTTGGCCATCTCGAGGAGGGGCTCGAACTGGCCGAGGCCGGACTCACCGTGCTGGGCGGACTGCCGGACGTGAGCAGTCTGCATCTCGCCAACACCTACAACGTGATCGCCGGAATGCGGGCCAGGGCGTCGCGCGTTCTGGCCAATAACGGTTCGATCCAGGTCGCCAGTGCCCGCGATGCCGCTACCAAAGCCATCCGCCTGTATGAGCAACTGCCGGCAACCAGCCGCGACCGCCGCCTCGGCCTGATCCGCACACGCAGTCTGCTGGGCAACCTGCTGACCGAGGAGGGTGACTGGCTCGGTGCGGTCGAGGCGCACCGCTCGAATCTGGCGGATCGAACCGCACTGCTGGGTGCCAGTGCCTCCGAACTCGCGGTCGACGAATACAACCTGGCCAACGCTCAGGCGCAATGTGGCGACTATGCGTCCGCCGAGCAGAATTTCCGGCGTGCTGCAGACCGCCTGCATGACGCGGGTGCCGGGGAGTCATCGCGCATGGCCTATGTCATGCATGGCCATGCGGTTTCCCTGCTGCGCCTGGGGCGACAGGAGGAGTCTGCGGCGTTGGTCGACCTCGCCGAAGCCCTGTACCACCGCGTGCTTGATCCGCAGCATGCAGCGGTTCGCCGGCTGGCGATCTTTCGCGCCGAAACGATGCGCGTGAACGGTGACCCGGAGCGCGCCTGGGCACGTTACCGCAAGGTCACGACCGATCCGGGTACGCAGGAACAGCTCAACACTGCGCTGCGGCTCAACGGCATCGATATCCTGATCGATCTCGGTCATTACGAAGAAGCCCGTTCGGCACTCGATGTGCTGCGCGAGAAGCTGCGCCCGGGCGATGCGCCGTTGCTTCCCTATGTCGATGCCGCCGATGTCTGGGTCGAAGCGCGACGTCACGATACGGCTGGCGTCGCCGAGAAGGACCCGACGGCTGCGACGCGCATCCGGGCATCAATCACAGCGATGCGAGATGCCGGTTACGGTGGCCTGCACCAGGTGGCGCGCATGAATGCCTGGGCTGATCAGCTCGATCCCGGTCGTTGACCGCTGCCGTACCGCTGCGCGAGGCCTATTCGAAACCGTCATCGAACACGACATGCGGCGTCGCCTCGTAGGCACCAACATCGGCCGTCATTCCCTGGATGCGCGGACGGCCCAGCAGATCGTAATCGGGCAGACTCCACAACGAATCGAACGGCGGCGGAAAGGGGATGAGCGTTGGTGGACGGATTCCGGCATCGATCAGCGGTGAGCCGATGTCCGGCGTAAAGTCGATGAGGTTGAGGAAGCCGCCGATGAACATCGGATCACCGCTGACCTGGCCAGTGACCGAATCGGCGGAACCTTGTTGCACATCGACCAGGTTGTTACGCATGGTTACGACCCCGATGCCAGCCAGGGCTAGGTCGCGCACCTCGTTGCCGTGGATCACGTTGTTGACCAGCAGTGCCCGGGTGTCTTCCCACAGAAAGACATAGACACCACCCCTGGCGTTCTGTGCGGTCGATTGCACGACGTTGTTGATGATCGTGTTCGCCGTCAGGTAGACACCGGTGTCGCCCTCGCGGCCGGCGACTTCGACGGCGTTGCTGTTTTCGGCATCATTGCCCGCGATCAAGTTGTTTCTCAGCCGAACAATATCGCCGTTCGCCGAGATTGCCGAACCATAGTTGGCGGTGTTGAACAGGAAAGCGCTGCGTTCGATGCGCAGCGTGCCGGTGAAGGCAAAGTCGCGCAGCTCAAGTCCGCCGCCGCGCCGGGTGCCGCTCTCTGACGGGTTGCCGCTAATGAAGGTAATGCCTTCGATCACGATATCCGGCGCTCCTTCGGGCACGATGCGCAGCACCCGTTCGCGGTTCTCGCCGTCGAGCAGGGTGTCGAAGGGACTGAACGCATTGCTGCGTTGTCCGCAGGGATTATCGAAGAACGGCGTCCAGCCACCCGAAAGGGTCAGGTCTTCCTCGTCGCCGTTGACTGGGGCCAGTGGATCGAACAGGAAGGAACCGCCGGCGGGTGCTGGATAGGTGCCCGTGGCAATCCGCACGATGTCGGCTTCACCGTTCACCGCAGCCGTAGAAAGCGCGTTCTGCAATTCCGAGGTGCTGGTCGCACAGAACGTTGCGGGAAAGGCAGGCTGGCTGAATACCAGTGCACCTGCGAGCAGGGCCAGGCATCGATTCGGAATGGACATGGCGGTCTCCGTTAGTGGCGTGTCATCCATGCAAATGCCGGCTAGCGGCCAACCGAACACATGCCATGCACTGGCACGCCCTCTTGAGGGCATATTCGAGTCTTGCAGGCATCGGTTAACCTTGCCGGGCATGAACACGCCCAACCGCCACCCGCGCCTGCTGATCCCGCTGATCCTGGGCTCGCTGGCGATGATCGGTCCCTTCGCCATCGACACGATCTTTCCGGCATTCCCGGCGATTGCCGAGGATCTTTCGGTCGGTAGCGTGGCCATGCAACAGACCATCAGCGTCTATCTGCTGGTGTATGCGTTCGGCAGCATCTTCCAGGGCCCCCTGTCGGATGCGCTGGGTCGGCGCCCGGTGATTCTCGGCGGGCTTGCCGTGTTCGGGTTGGCATCAGCGGCTGCTGCCTTCGCGGAGAGTTTCTCCATGCTGCTGCTCTGGCGAGGTGTGCAGGGCGCCTCGGCGGGGGTAGGCATGGTGGTAGGCAGGGCGATCATCCGCGACCTGTACGAGGGCGACGACGCGCAGCGCCTGATGAGTCACGTAACCATGATCTTCGGCATCGCCCCCGCGCTGGCACCGGTGATTGGCGGCTGGATTCTGCCGTGGGCAGGGTGGCACGGCATTTTCTGGTTCCTGGTCGGCTTCTCGCTGCTGCTGATCGCCGTGACTGCCCGTGGTCTGCCGGAAACGCAGCCACCGGCGCGACGCTATCCGCTGCAGGCGGGGAGCCTGGTGCGCAACTATGCGGCCATCCTTTCCAATCGGCGCTTCGTGCTGCTGTGCGTCTGCGGCGGCTTCAACTTCGGCGCGATCTTCCTGTACATCAGCTCGGCGCCCGCCTTCGTGCTGGATATCCTCAAGCTCAACGAGCAGCAGTTCGCCTGGTTCTTCGTGCCGACCATCGCCGGCATCGTGTTTGGTTCCTTCCTCAACGGGCGCCTCGCCGGACGCCTGAGCGGTCGGCGCACGGTCAGTCTCGGGTTTGGACTATGCGCGGCGGGTGCCTGTGGAAATCTCGTCTATGCTCTTCTGGTGGTGCGCGCCTCCGCGCCATGGGCTGTCTTGCCGGTGATGCTGAACGCCGTTGGTGTGGCGCTGGTGTTTCCGCTGCTCACCCTGGCCATGCTCGACATGTACCCGCGCCAGCGCGGCGCGGCGAGTTCGATGCAGGCCTTCATCGGCCTTGGCTTCAATGCGCTGATTGCCGGCATCATTGCGCCGCTGGTTCAGCACGCGCTGCTTTCCCTGGCCATGACCGCCGCGGCGTTCAGTCTGTCGGCATGGTTGCTCTGGCGCGTGTACCTGCTGGGCCGTCGGGAAGAGTCTCTGCCCGCCGAGGCGGATACGGTGCTTCCGGGTCCGGCTGAGAGGGTTTAGGAGCCTTCGCTGCAGCACTCAAGCGGGCTGCCATCGCGGCTGTGCGGTGCGCATGCCCGCCGCAATGGCCTCTGCCGCGCAGGTTCCCGGGTCAAGGTGCTCCGGGGGACAGCAGGTCTGCCTGCAGGTGCCGGCGCACCGGGGCAAAACTGCGGCGGTGCTCGGGGCAGGGGCCGTGTTGCTGCAGGGCGTCGAGGTGGAACGGTGTCGGATAGCCCTTGTGCGCGTCAAAGCCGTACTGCGGGTGCCGGAGGTGCAGTACGCGCATGTAGCGGTCGCGGCTGACCTTGGCGAGGATCGAGGCGGCACCAATGGCCGGCTCGATGCCGTCGCCACCGACAATCGTGCGTGCCGGGCACGGCAGATCGCCAGGCAATCGGTTGCCGTCGATCAGTGCTTCCGTGGCGGCTGGCGATAGCGCCTGCAGGGATCGCCGCATGCCGGCCAGCGTGGCCTCCAGGATGTTGAGGCGATCAATCTCTTCTGGCATCACCAGTTCGATGTGCCAGGCAAGTGCCCGTTGCAGGATCAGCGGGAACAACCGTTCCCGGCGTGCTTCACTGAGTCGTTTGGAGTCGTCCAGACCATCAACCGGATTCGCGGGATCAAGTATCACGGCAGCGACAGCCACCGGGCCGGCCAGTGGGCCGCGACCGGCTTCGTCGACGCCGGCGATCAGCGTGCTCAAGCGACAACCTTTCCACGTGCGTGCAGCAACTCGGCCACGGCGTCCGCCGCATTGGCGCTGGCGTCGCGGCGCAGCTCGGTGTGGATGCGCTGGTATTCCGGAAGGACGCTGTCCAGCGCGCCAGTGGGATCGGAAAGCAGCGGCAGCAGCGCGGTTGCCAGGTTTTCGCCGGTGCAGTTGGCCTGCATGCGTTCCGCGACCAGCTCGTGGCCGGCCAGTGCGTTGGGCAGGCTGAAGCGCTCGACACGCATCATGCCGAAGGCGCGGACGATGGCGTAGGTCAGGCCGGAAATTCGGTAGCCGACCACCATCGGCTGTTTGGCCAGCAAGGCTTCCAGCGCGGCCGTGCCGGAAGCCAGCAACGTGGCGTCAGCGGCCATCAGAATCTCGCTGGCGCGGCCGTCGAAGACTTCCGTGATGTCATCCTGCGCGTGATCGAACAACGCGGCATCAATCAGCTCCCGACACTTCAGGTTTGCGGCGGGAATCAGCAGACGCAGGCCGGGAAGGGCATCGCGAAGCCGCGTCGCGGCGTCCAGAAAGCGTGGCAGCAGGCGCCGCAGTTCGCCAAGGCGGCTTCCGGGAAGCACGGCCAGCAATGGCGACCCGCTGACGCCCAGCGCCGAACGCACGGCGTCACGATCCGGCTGCACCGGAAAACGGTCCGCCATCGGATGACCGACAAAGCGTGCGTCCACACCATGCATGGCGTAGATCGGTGGCTCGATCGGGAACAGGCAGAGCACACGATCCGCGCTCTGGCCGATCTTCGCTGCCCGCTTTTCGCGCCAGGCCCAGACCGACGGGCTGACGTAGTGGACGGTTGGGACACCGGCTGACTTCAGGCGTCGTTCAAGGCCGAGGTTGAAGTCCGGCGCGTCGATGCCGATGAAGACATCCGGTTGCCACGCCAGCAGCCGCCCAATCAGCGCGCGACGCAGTCGCAACAGTCGCGGCAGGTGGCGCAGCACTTCGGTCAGACCCATCACGGCCAGTTCGCTGCAATCGTGCCAGCAGTTCATGCCGGCGTCGCGCATGGACGCACCACCGATGCCGGCAAACTCAGCTTCGGGGAAGCGCTTGCGCAGCGCTGCGATCAGGCCACTGCCAAGACCGTCACCGGATGCCTCGCCGGCTACCAGCGCGATGCGCGGCGGCGCATCGCGTCGCGGTGATTGGTGATTGGTGATTGGTGATTCGGGGGACATCGTTTCAAGGGCTTTTCGGACCGGTTCGCTTGGCTATGCGACAGGATCACCTGATCCCGAGTCGAAGTTCGAGCGCGCTCACGAATCACCCATCACGAATCACCCATCACCACTTCTATCGCACCAGCGAGCGCTGGCTGCCCTCGATGAAATCCAGCATCAGCTTGACGTCGGGTGCGGATGTCGCGGCTTCGGCAAGCAGGCTGCGAGCGTCCGCCAATGCCAGTCCGGACTTGTAGATGGTGCGATAGGCACGCTTGATCGACTGGATGCGCTCAGCGGAATAACCGCGTCGACGCAGGCCCTCGCTATTGATGCCGCGCGGCTCGGCGTAGCTCCCGGCAACGGTTACGAAGGGCGGTACGTCGCGGTTGATCACGCTGCCCATCGAGGTGAAGGCGTGAGTGCCGATCTGGCAGAACTGGTGGACCAGCGTGAAGCCACCAAGGATCACGTGGTCCTCCACTGTGACGTGCCCGGCCAGCGACGCAGCGTTCGCAAACACCACGTTGTTGCCGACGATGCAGTCGTGCGCGATGTGTACGTAGGCCATGATCCAGTTGTCATCCCCGATGCGGGTCACGCCGCCACCGTCGTCGGTACCGCGATTGAAGGTGACGAACTCGCGGATCAGGTTGCGGTCGCCGATGATCAGCTCGGCCGTCTCGTCGCGAAACTTCTTGTCCTGCGGGTCGCCACCAAGCGCGGCAAAGGCGTGGATGCGGTTTTCGCGGCCAATGCGGGTTGGCCCGTCAATGACGACGTGTGGCCCGATCACGGTGCGGTTGCCGATCTCCACGCCGGCACCGATCACGCAGAACGCGCCGATGGTGACATCCTTTCCGATGCGTGCGGCCGGATCAATCTGCGCACTGGGATGGATCAGTCGTGGCTGGCCGGGCTCGCCCATCAGGCATCGCGCTCCGCGCAGAGGATTTCCGCGCAGGCGACTTCATTTCCATCAACAAGCGCCCGGCATTCATACTGGCCCATTCGCCGGCGCATGCGCAGCAGTTTTACTTCAAGCCGCAGCTGGTCACCGGGCACCACGGTCTTCGAGAAGCGTGCCTTGTCGACCTTGACGAGGTAGTAGAGCTTGTCTCCACCGCTGCTGCCATCATCGGAAAGCTGGGTGAGCAGGCCGGCGGCCTGGGCCATGGCCTCGATCACCAGCACGCCCGGCATCACCGGGTGGCCCGGGAAATGGCCCTGGAAGAACGGCTCGTTCATGGTGACGTTCTTGATCCCGGCCAGGCTCTCGTTGGGCGTGATCTCGATCACCCGATCCACGAGAAGGAACGGGTAGCGGTGAGGCAGCATCGACATGATCTGGATGACGTCGACGGGAAGCTGGATGGTGCTGTCGTTCATTCCTCTGGATTCCTGGTGTTGCGGCCGCTTGATACGGCATTCTCTTCGTGATTGCGCGCGAGGCGCTTGAAGCCCACCGCGCTGCGTCGCCATTGCGCGTTGCGCATCAACGGGGTGCCGGACGAATAGGTACCCGGTTCGCGAATGCTGCGCGTGACCAGGCTCATCGCGGTAACGGTGACGCGGTCGGCGATTTCGATATGGCCCGCGACGCCCACCCCACCCGCAATCAGGCAGTAGCTGCCGATTTTCGCCGATCCGGCCACCGCGCAACAGCCCGCCATGGCGGTATGCGCACCGATGGCCACGTTGTGTCCGATCTGGATCTGGTTGTCGAGGCGCACATCCTCGCCGAGCACGGTGTCATCCAGTGCGCCGCGGTCGATGCAGGTGTTGGCGCCGATCTCGCAATCATCGCCGATCACCACGCCACCCTGCTGCGGCACCTTGATCCAGCGGCCTTCGTGCATGGCAAGGCCGAAACCGTCGGCACCGAGCACCGCGCCGGGGTGCACGATCACGCGGGCGCCGATCCGCACACGGCAGACCAGGCTGACCCGTGACACGAGACGGCTGTCGCGGCCCACCACGCAGTCTTCGCCAATCACGCAGCCCGGACCGATCACCGCGCCGTGTTCGACACGGCTTCGCGCGCCGATGCTGACATGGGCGCCAATGTGGGCACCTGGGTCGATCACCGCGTCGTCCGCAATCACGGCGCTGCGGTGACGGCCGGCCGGCCAATCGGGTTCGCTCGAGAACAACGCGGCGGCGCGCGCAAAATCGGCGTAGGGGTTTGGCGAGAGGAGCGCCGCACCCGACCAGCCTGCGCGTTCGTCCGGGTGGATGATCAGGGCGGCGGCAGCGCATTTGCGCAACTGCAAGCGGTAGCGCGGATTGGCAAGAAAGGCCAGATGCCCGGGACCCGCGCTCGACAGCGTGGCAACCCCGCAAACGTCAATGGCCGGATCACCATCGATGTCCAGCCCGAGCGTTGCGGCAATGTCGCCGAGGCGTGGCATCACGGACGCTCCGCGCTGCCACGACGCAGGCGATCCAGCACCCGGTCGGTAATGTCGATACGGCCGCTGGCATAGATGACCGGACTTCCAACGACCAGGTCATAGCCGGCTTCGCGGGCGTACTCGGCGACGCTGGACTCGATGTCCGGCCATGCCTTGTCAAGCTCCTGGTCGATGCGCGTGTTCAGCTCCTGGCTCAGCCGTTCGCGCGTGCGCTGGATCGAGCTGCGCAGGGCATCGGCTTCCTGGCGCAAGGCGCGCGCATCGTCGGCGCTCATGAGATCAGCCTCACGGCGAATCCGGTCGTCCAGTTCAGCCAGCCGGCTGGCGTCGACGTCCAGTGCGCGGTCGCGCTCGGCGAATTCGGCCTGAAGCCGTGCCCGGGCCGCGACCACCTGGGGGGCACTGTCGATGAGTCGCTGCATGTCCACATAGGCGATACGGTCACTGCCGGCCTGCGCGGCCAGCAGTGACGGAAGCAGGAACAGCGGCCAAAGCAGCCAGCCGAAGCGTCTGCATCGCGCTGCCGGCTCGCCGGACATCTCCAATAGCCTCCGCTACGCCTGGTGCCGGTCAGAACTGCGTGCCGAAGGAGAACTGCAGACGCTCGATGCGATCTCCATCCTGCTTTCTGAGCGGCTGCGAGAAGTTGATGACGATGGGACCCACCGGCGCCTGCCACTTGAGCGAGACACCGGCCGATGCGCGGAACTCGTCCACGGAGAACGCGGCGGTATCGGCAAAGACATTGCCGAAGTCGACAAAGGCTGACAGCTGGGCGGCGTTGCTCTTGATCAGGGTCGGGAAGATCATCTCCAGCGTGCCGGTGGTCTTCAGTGCGCCGCCCAGCGGCTGTGCGTAGTTGGGGTTGCGTTCCGATGTGAAGGTCGGCCCCAGCGTGTTGTCCTCGAAACCGCGCACCGAGCGCACGCCACCGGCATAGAAGTTCTCGAAGAATGGCAGGCCATTCTCGGACGCATTGCCGTAGCCATCGCCGTAGCCGAGGTCGGCCGAGGTCATCAGCACCAGTGCGCGTGACAGCGGCCAGTACTTGGAGAACTGGTAGCTGAGTTTGTAGTACTCCTGGGTCGAACCCGGTAGCGCCACTTCGGCAGCTATCCGATGGTAGGTGCCTCGCGTCGGGTTGAAGAAGGAGTTGCGGGTGTCGCGTGCAAACGCCAGCTCGGTGCGCCAGGCATGAAACGTGCGGCGCCCGACCTTGTTCTGGATATAGTCGACGATCGGATCCGGCGTCAGGCCGGGAATCACGCGGATCTCGTTCTTGTCGATGCCGAAGGTCGCTGCCAGTGTGTCGTTTTCGGTCAACGGAATGCCGAATACGGTCTGGAAGGACCCGTTGTTGCTGGTATAGGCGGCGATGTTGGCCTGCCGCTGATCGAGCTCGCGGTAAACGATGTTGTAGCCCACCGACAGGCCATTGTCGGTGAAGTACGGGTCGTAGTAGGAGAAGTCCAGGCGCTTGACGTAGGCGTTGTTCTGCACGGTCACGCCGACGCGGCTTCCGGTACCGAAGAAGTTGTTCTGCACCAGCGAGACTGACGTAATCACGCCGGACAGCTGCGAATAGCCGACACCGAAGATGAAGCTGCCGGAATTGCGTTCGGTGACGCTGTAGACGACATCCACCAGATCATCGCTGCCAGGCACCTTCCTGGTATCGACGCTCACGTCCTCGAAGTAGCCAAGACGCTGCAGACGCACTTTTGATCGGTCGATGGCCGCCTGAGAGTACCAGGCACCTTCGAACTGGCGCATCTCGCGGCGGATCACCTCGTCCGCGGTCTGCTGATTGCCGCTGAACAGGATGCGGCGCACGGTGACGCGCTGTCCGGGCTCGACAAACAGGTTGATGTCGACGGTGCGATCTTCCTTGTTGATGGTCGGGATTGGCGTGACGTTGGCGAAGGCGTAGCCGACATTGGCCAGCACGGTAATGATGCCGTCCGAACTCAGCTCCAGGATGCGCCGCGAAAAGGTGAAGCCCTCGCGGGCAAGGACCAGGCGCTCCACCTGCTCCTGCGGAACGATGGTGTCGCCAGTTACGGTGATCTTGCCGAAATTGTAGACCTCGCCCTCGGTCACGCTGGCAGTGACGAACATGTCGCGGCGGTCGGGGCTGATTGAAACCTGCGTCGAATCGAGGTTGAAATCGACGAAACCACGGTCGAGGTAGTACGACGACAGTTTTTCCAGGTCGCCGGACAGTTTCTCGCGCGAATACTGGTCGTCCTTCTTGTACCAGCTGAGCCAGTTGTGCGTGCGCGACTCCCAGGCGTCGGTGATCTGTTTGTCGGTATAGGTGGTGTTGCCAACAATGTTGATATGGCGGATCTTCGCCGGTTTGCCTTCGGCGACCGTGATGGTGATGTCGACGCGGTTGCGGTCCAGCGTCGTGATTGATGGATCGATGCGGATGTTGTACTTGCCGCGGTTGTTGTACTGGCGGGTCAGCTCCTGGGTGACGCGATCCAGGCTGAGCTTGTCGAAAGTCTCGCCTTCCGCCAGGCCGATTTCGGTCAGGCCCTTCATCAGCTCAGGGGTCTTGATGTCCTTGTTGCCGACCAGGGTGATCTTGTTGATCGCCGGGCGCTCGGCCACGGTAATCACCAGGATGTTGCCCTGCCGTTCCAGCCGGATGTCCTGGAAGAATCCGGTCTTGAAGAGGGCGCGGATTGCTTCGGCGCTCTTCGTGCCGTCCATCCGGTCGCCTTTTTCCAGCGGCAGGTAGTTGAATACCGTCCCCGCCGAGATGCGCTGGAGGCCGTCGACGCGGATATCGGAAATGACCCAGTCGCCGTCGTCCGGCATCAGCAGCTGGGCCCGGGCGGGCTGCAGGGCTGGCTGGATCACGACGGATGCAGCAAAGGCAAGGGTCAGGAGGGTGGAAAATCGCGTCATCGTCACGTCCATTTGCAGGTGCGCAAGAACACGCGTCGCCATGGCTGGCGCCACGTGTCAGAAACGGGGTAACCCCCATGGGCTCTTCGTTGCCGGTCAACGGGCCAGGTCGACGTAGAAGGCCAGTCCCATCAGTCCGGCAAGCAGGGCCAGACCGACATACTGGCCCGCAATCAGCACACGTTCGCTGACCGGGCTGCCCTTGATTATCTCAATAAGGTAATACAGCAGGTGTCCGCCGTCCAAGATCGGGATTGGCAGCAGGTTCATGATGCACAGGCTGAGGCTTAGCACGGCGAGAAAGTACAGGAACCAGCTCGGACCCTGCTGGGCAGATGCGTTGGCGTACTGCGCGATTGAAATTGGTCCGGACAGGTTCTGGATTGAGGCGCGTCCGATCAGCATGCGGCCAAGCATGCCCAGCGTGCTGTGGGTCAGCCGCCAGGTTTCGGAAAAGGCCGCGGGGACTGCATCCATCGGGCCGTAGCGGAATAGCGCGTCGTATTCGATGCTGGCGCGTGCTGGCGTGATGCCGATGACCCAACGCTGCCGACCATCGTCATCGCTGATCCTTGCCGGCGAGAGGCTGACCGAGAGCGTCGCTCCACCGCGACGCACTCGGATGTCGAGCGGCTGGCCCGCGCTTGCCTGGCGCTGGATGACCGGCGTCAGTTCGTTGTACCAGCGGACGTCTTCGCTGCCGATACGCTCGATCACATCGCCTTCCCGCAGTCCGGCTGCTGCGGCCGGGCCGTCGGCGGTCAGGCCGCCCACCGTGGGTGGCAGCAGCATCTGCCGGGGAACCAGGCCGATCTCGCGCAGGGCACTGGTTTCGTCGATGTCATCTTTCAGCTCCGCCATGTCGAGCTCGTGGCGTGCCTCCGAGCCGCTGGCCGACCGTGTCGTCACCGCCACTTTGCGGCGATCCAGCGCTGCGGTGGTCAGCGCGATGGCCGCATCGGTCCAGGTAGGCGTTTGGATGCCGTCGATGTCCAGCAGCTGCTCGTCGGGCTGGAATCCGGCGGCGGCGGCGATGCCGCTGACCTGACCGACCACCGGGCTCAGTGCCTGCTTGCCGAGCACGAACATTCCCCAAAGCAGTGCCAGGCAAAGGATCAGATTGAAGAAGGGGCCGGCAAAGACGATCGCAAAGCGGCGCCACACCGATTGGCGGTTGAAGGCCTGATGGGCCAGCTCCGGCGGCACGTCCCCTTCGTTTTCGTCGAGGAATTTGACGTAGCCGCCCAGCGGAATCATGGCTACCTGGTATTCGGTACCGCTTTTCGCGGTGCGCCGCCACAGCGGGCGACCGAAGCCGACGGAAAAGCGCAGGACGCGCACGCCCAGCCGGCGCGCCACCCAGAAGTGGCCGAATTCGTGGAAGGTGACCAGAATGCCGAGGCTGACGATCAGCCACCAGATGGAGCCGAAAACTTCGTTCATGGCTGGCGTCCGTGCGGGTTGCTGGGAGGCGTGTTCATTGTCGTCGGGCCAGTTCCTGTTCGGCGCATCGGCGTGCGGCGGCGTCCAGCGCAATCAGGCCGTCCAGGGAGGCGACGTCGCCATCAAGGCCGGACTCCAGCGTGGCGGCGATCACCTCGGGGATGCACAGGAAACCCAACTGCCGCTGAAGAAAGGCTGAAACCGCCACTTCATTGGCCGCATTGAGGATGGTAGGCGCGCCGCCGCCGCGTTCCAGTGCCGAATAGGCCAGATCCAGGCACGGGAAGGCGCGGCGGTCGGGCGGCTCGAATTCAAGGCGACCGAGTGTGGTCATGTCCAACGCGCGCACGCCGGCGTCAATGCGTTCCGGCCAGCCGAGGCCATGGGCCAGCGCCGTGCGCATGTCCGGCTGTCCCAGCTGTGCCAGCAGCGAGCCGTCGCGATAGCCGACCAGCGAATGCACGATGCTCTGCGGATGCACGACGACCTCGATCTGCTCGGGTCGGGCGGCAAAAAGCCAGTGCGCCTCGATGACTTCCAGGCCCTTGTTCATCAGGGTGGCGGAATCGACCGAGATTTTCCGGCCCATGTCCCAGTTCGGGTGGGCACAGGCCTGTTCGGGCGTGACGTTGGCCAGCTGTTTGCGCGACCAGCCACGGAACGGCCCGCCCGAGGCGGTCAGCACGATCCGTTCGACGCCGGACTTGTTATCGGCGGCCGCCTGCGGCGAGGGCAGGCACTGGAAGATGGCGTTGTGTTCGCT
>JAGRJX010000204.1 GCA_020442545.1 Lysobacterales bacterium | reverse complement strand
TGGGCAGCTTGATGATGTTGGCTTCCGGCGTCTTCGCCAGTTTGCCCAGTTCAGCGAGGTCGTCGCTGGTGGCGCCGTCGCCGAGTCGCTCCGGGAACTGTGCCAGGATGCGGCCGGCCAGCGAAATGTCGCGGGTTTCCACCGCCACGTCGGCGGTCGCGGTGAATGCTTCGATGATCGGCAACAGCGACTGCGTGGCCAGCAGCGGCGCTTCGTCGGTGAGGGTGTAGATGATCTTTGCGGTGTCGGACATGTCGAGTCTCGATCCTTGTCTATGGCGTGTCAGTCGTGGGAAATCGATGCGCCAGCACGGGCGCGGGCTGCACGAAAGCGGTCATTGTCGCGCGCGGCCGGAAGCCGGGCAAACCGCGACGACCAATGAAAACGCCCGGACAGGCCGGGCGTTCTCGGGCGAATGCGGCGACCGCCGTCAGCCCTTGCTGATGGCGTCGGCCAATGATGCGGCACGGGCGCGAAGCGCGGCGACATCGCTGTCGTCCAGTTCACCACCATCGCTCCGTTCGTTGAGGATGACACGCTGCTCGTGGTCCCACGCTACCTGCGAGGTAATGCCGTCCCTTTCGCGCACCACATACCAGGGCTGGCCGGTCTTGTAGGCGTAGCGATAGGACACACGACTCTCGTTGTCGAGGTTGACCTGCTCGCGCGCCATGCGCAGCGTGCCGTCCTGCATGAAGGCGTCCCAACCCACGCTGATGTCGTCCTCGACGCGCTTGCCGGTCACCCGGCGCATGCCGCCGAGCTGGCTCTCCAGGGCACCGAACTCGCGCTTGGTGAGCTCGGCCTGCGACATGGTGGTGGCGGTCATGCCGCCGGATACCAGATCCAGGGTGGCGCTGGCCGGATGGCCGTCGGTCAGTACCTGTACCGGCAGCGCCGTGCTGTAAAGACGCATGCCGCTGATGCTCAGCGCCGCCTCGATCACGTAGCGCTTGGCCTGATCGATCTTTTCACCGTGGTAGGGCAGGCGATAGTCCATCGGCAGGCGGCGCGGCGCCGGCGCGATCAGTTCTTCCACGGTGACCGGCTTCTGGCTCGGATCGGTGACGTCGAGCAGGCGCAGCTCCAGATTCACTTCGGACTTGGGCAGCTGATTGACGCCGGCCAGGTTGATCTGCCCGGTCACTGCCGGCAGGTTGGACATGGCGGCCATCCGCGCCGCCGCTTCATCGCGGGCAACATCGGCGGCATCCGGCGCCGGGGCGGGCTTGTTGCAGCCGGCCAGCAGCAGCACGGCAGTCAGGGAAAGAAACAGAACTCGCATGGCCTGTCCTTGAATGGTTGCGGTGGAAAGGTTCGATGAGCCGACATTCCGCGCCCGCCGGAGGCGAGTTTGGAGCCGAATCGAGCCGCGCATGTTAACAGGAAGCCGTGGACCTGACGTGAAGCCGTTCACGCGAAATCCAGTCGGCGGCGTATGGTTCCGCCTCACACGCTACGCCGGCTGGCGGAGTTGCCGGCGAATTCCACCACCAACGCGCAGTGAATGTGCGATGGCTCAGCGTTCCAGGGTGTAGTTGAGGCCAACCCGGTTCTCGCGGCCGGACTCGATCTCGGTTTCCCACAGATGGTTGATGATGTACTTGAAGGTCACTACCTGACCGCTGCCGAACAGCGACACGCCGTAGCCCAGGTACAGCCGCGGCGACAGGTACTTGCCCACGCTCACTGCGGCGCCGCCCAGCGCCTTGGAGTCGGCAACGCCAATGTCGAGCCCCAGCCGGTCGCCGAGCTTGCCGGCCAGCAGGTTGCCGCCAATCGCCGCCGCCGCCTCGCCGAGCTGCGCGCCGTCGGCTCCGCTGGCCTGGCGTAACGGCCGTCCAAGCACCAGGTAGCTCAGCGCCTCGGCCTGGTCCAGCGGCGGGTCGGCATAGACGTCGAGAATCGGCAGCAGCGCCGTGCCGCCGACCTCAAGACCCACCGTCTGCCGGTCAAACCCGCGTTCGGCGCGCACGTCGATATTGGGGTTGTCGAGTGCGGTGTTGGCAAACAGCAGACGGCCGCGCTGGATGTCCAGGTTCTGGCCGTAGGCGCGGTACTTGCCGCTGACGTTGAGCGTGCCGCGTCCCGTCGCGCTGCGACCGGGCCGCTCGCGAACCGCCAAGGAGCCTTCCACCCGACCATCAAAGCCGAAACCGCGCAGGCGCATGGCCTCGCCGGGCTTGCCGCCACCAAAGACTACCCTGACGTCGGCACGCAATGGCAGCGCGCCGGCTTTGCCGCGGCCGTCGCGCGGATCGACGACCACCACGTCGGCGGAGGGCGCGATGCTGTTCTCGATGCGCTCCAGATCGAGGCGGCCCTCGGGCACGGCCAGCGTGCCGTCGACGCGCAGGCCCTGCTCGGCGTGCCAGTCGAGGCGCAGGTCCGGCGAAACCAGCACCCGCAGCAGCGAGGTGTCCGACGCCAGCACGCGCTCGCCGCGGATGCGCAGTTCGCCGCGCTCGCCGTCAGCAAGCGGATCGACGTTGCCTTCCAGGCTCAGTTCGCCCTCGCCCGTGGCGATACGCCCCTGCACGCGGAAGCGACTGCCGTTGTCGGAAACCAGGTTGAGCTCGGAATTACTGAGCTTGAGGCCCAGCGCGGGGATTTCGGCGTTGAAGCGATCCAGGCGCAGCTGGCCGCTGAGCGCCGGCTGCCGCCAGCTGCCTGCGACGTCGAGGCGACCGACCAGTCTCGCCGACGCGCCGGAAAGCTCGGGCTCGACCAGCGACAACGCGCGCAGCTGCGGCAGCTGCACATTCAGGTCGCCCTGCAGCGCGGCGTCCGGATGGTCCAGCGGCGACGCGCCTTCGATTCGCGCCGACAACTGTCCCTCGCCGTCCAGCCCGGCGTCCAGCGTGGCGTTCAGCCGGCCATCGGCAAGACGCGCGCGCAGCGCCAGCGACTGCCATTCGAGCAGGCGCTGGTTCTCCGGCAGCGCTTCGCTGACGGCGTAGCTGACATGACCGTCCACGCTGTCCAGCGCCAGCTCCGCCTGCAGCTGCTCACCGACACGCTCAAGGATTGCCTGGCCACTGAGTTCACCACCGATATCCAGGGCTTCGCCGGCCTGCTGCGGCAGCCAGGGCGCGACCAGCGCCAGCGGCAGCGCGTCCAGCGCCACGCTGGCGGTCTGCTGCTGGCGGTTGCCGCTGGCCTCGGCGCACAGCGACACGACCTCGCCCTTCAGGCAGCTGCGCGACAGCGTGAACCGTCCGTTGTCGACGCGCAGGTCGGCGGGCTGCTGCAGACGCCAGACCGGCCGCTCCGCCGGCGCGACGCTGGCCTCCTCGACCACGCCTGTCCACACCGGCTGCTGCCAGCCGCCGCGGGCGCGCAGCGAGAGGCCGAGCCGCTCGCCGTTGGCGTCCAGCTCGATACGGTGCGCTTTGTTGTGGCCGCTGACGCCAAGGCTGACGGTGTCCAGGCGCACCTCGCCCTGAACCACATCGCGCAGGCTCAGGCGCAGCTCGGTCGGTGCGTCACCCTTGGGCGTGGCCTTGCCCTGCAGCGTGAGCTGGCCGACGCGCAGCGCCCCGTGGGCCAGCGACTCACCGCGTAGCGATGCCTGCAGCGTCGGATCGTCCACGGTGCCGGCCATCCGCAGCTCGCCATTCAGGTCGCCGCTGAAATCCGGAAGCAGGTCCTGCAACCGCAGTGGGGCCAGCGAGAGCTGCAGATCGAGCGTGTCGCCGGCCTGCCCTTTCAGTCGAAGGTCGCTGCCGCCGATCAGCAGGTGCAGCTCGCCGGGTGCGGCATCGGGGCCGACGTGGGCTTCGCCATCGCCGCGCACGGTGTGGCCGAGCAGCTCGCCGCGTAGCCGGTCGAGGCCGAGGTCGATGCGCCAGTCGTCGCCGGCCTGCGCCAGGTCGAAAGCCAGCTCGCCGTCAAGCCGCCCGGAAAGCTGCGGATGCAGTCGCGAAGGATCGAAGCCGTCGAGGGCAAGCTGCAGCTGCAGATCCACCGCTGGATCCCACTGGATCTCGCCGCTGCCGGAAGCCTGGCCTGCGGCGTCGCCGGCGCGCAGCTGCTCCAGCACGGCGCGGGTCTGGTCGCCGGTTGCCTGCAGCATCAGCGGCAGCAGCATGGCGTTGCGCCCGGCACTGCCCTCGAAGGCCAGCTGCCAGCTGTCGATGGTGCCGGAGAGCGTCGCCTCGCCGCTGATCCGGGTCGCGCCGCTACCGTCCGCGAGCGTCGTACCGGGAATCAGCAAACGGTCGGCGTGCAGCGAAATCGCATGCGCCGCTCCACCGGCCAGCGCAATGCGGCCACGGGCTTCCAGGCGACCAGCATCCGCCGAAGCGGTGCCGCCCGATGTGTCGCCGTCGGGCTCCATCACCAGCGGAGTCAGCGTCAGCGACGTCGCGTCCTCGCTCAGCACGACCCGCGACTCACCGACGTCCGTGGCGTAGCGGTCGCTGGCGATGCGGCCATCCAGCGTCGCCTCGCGCCCGTCGCCCACCGCCTCCAGCTGCGCGGTCAGCCACGCCAGCGGGGCGTCCGGCCACCAGCGGCGCAGGTCGAGCCGGTCCAGCTCGACGCGCAGCGTCCAGCGCGCCTGTTCGATGTCCAGCTGCACGCGCTGCGCCGGCTGACTGCTGACACTGAGCTGCAGCGACAGCCGTCCCTGGCCGGCCCGCGCCTGCAGCCTCAGCGGCGGCTCGTTGGCGGCTCCCTGCCAGTCGGCGTTGAGCCTGCCGCTGGCGATGCCATCGAAATCCAGTTCGCCCTGGCTGCCCAGTCGACCGAAGTCGCTGTCCAGCTCGAAGCGACCGATGGCGAGATGGCCCAGACGGTCGAGTTCGGCATCCAGGGCCAGTGTGTCGACGTGAAACAGCGCGTCGCCGCTGGCCGCCGCGATGTCGCCGTTGCTGAGCCGCAGTTCGCTGATGGCGACCGACAGCGGCAGGTTGATGTCCGGCCACTGGAACGCCGGCGTCTCCGGCTCGGGTTCACCCGGTCCTTCGCCCAGGGTCAGTACCGGATGCGCCAACGCGAGGCTCTCAACCTGCAGCCGGCGACCCAGCAGCGCGCCCGGCGACAGCCGCAGCGTGGCGCGATCCACGTCCAGCCGCATACCATCGCCCAGGTCATAGCGCAGGCCGGACAGCACCAGCGTATCGGCCAGCACGCCGTCAGCGCGGTCGTAGTGCAGCGCCGGCTTGCCGTCCTCCGTCGTCGGCAGGCTGGCCGACAGCTGCGCCAGTGCGAAGTCGCGGCCACTGCTGCTGTGGAACAGCCAGAACCAGCCACCCAGAACGACCAGCACGAGCACCAGCAGCAGGACGGCAATGACGGCCAGCCAGCGACGCAGCGCCCGGCGTGGCTGGCTTCGTGAATTCTCCGGTCGGCCGGCTTCGCTCATGGCGTAAAGTCCGGGCCGATGTTGAGGTGCAGCTGCAGTCGGCGCTTCGGGTCATCCAGGCCCACGCCAATATCCACGCGCACCGGCCCGACCGGCGAGCGCCAGCGCAGGCCGAGGCCGGCCCCCATGCGGAAATCGGGGCGATCCGACGACCAGGCGTCGCCGGCATCGACGAAGGCGGCCACGCCCCAGCGTTCGTTGAACATCTGCTCGACCTCGACGCTGGCCACGGCCAGCTTCAGGCCGCCGATGTTCACGTCCTCGAAATACGGGCCGATTTCCTGGTAGCCGTAGCCGCGCACGCTGCGGTCGCCGCCGGCATAGAAGCGCAGCGACGGCGGGAAGCGTTCGTTGTCATCAACCACCGTGTGCCCGACTTCGCCGCGCAGGAGCAGGCGGCGGCGCTCGCCAAGACCATGAATGTAGCGTCCCGATGCGCGCAGCTGGGTGAAGCGCAGGTCCGATCCGAAGGCCGGGTCGCCATGCGACAGACTGACGTTCCAGGCATGACCATGCCGCGGATACAGCGGCTGGTCGGCCACGGTGCGGCCGATGCGTGCCAGCGGATACAGCAGCGTGGTCTGTTCCTCGCCGTAACGTTCCCGACGAAGATGCGCCTCCAGCGAAACGTCGAAATCGTGCCAGCGCGCGCTGCGCGCACCGACGATTTCCAGGATCTCGCTGTCGACATCGCCAAACTGCTGCCGGCGCAGGGATGGACTGAAGCTCCACCAGCCGGGCCAGCGTGACGTGGTGGTGGGAATCCGGTACTGCGCACCCAGGCTGCTGTCGCGCGTGCCCAGCGCCAGCTGGCTGGCGAACTTGTGGCCGCGCGTGTTCACGTAGCGGCGCTCCAGTCCGGCGCGGAAGCTGGGGCCGCTGTCGGTGCCGTAGCCGATGCCCGCCGTGTAGCGGCTGCGCTTGGCCGGGGTCACCGATACGGCCACTGGCACCTGGCCATCGGCCTTTTCGTCGGTCAGTGGCTGGATGTCGATAAAGCCGAAGTAGTCGAGGTCGACCAGGCGACGGTGCAGCTCGGCCAGTTCGGTCTGGCTGTATGGCTGGCCCTCGCGGTAGGGAATTCGCGGTCGCAGCAGGTCCTCGTTGACCTGGCTGCCGCCAAAACGGGTCTCGCCAAAGTCGTAGCGCGGGCCGCTCTGCCAGGCAACGGCGATATCCGCGCTGTAGCGCGCCCGCAGCACCTCGATCCGCTGCCGCAGCGGTTCCGCATCAAAATAGCCGCGCGCATTGAGGCGACGCTCCAGCACCGCCTTGCTGGCCTCGTAGGCACGGTGATCGAGGATTTCCCGCGGCCCGGGCTTGAAGGCCTTGATGTCGGCCTTGATCACTTCGTCATTGCCTGCCGGGCCTTCGACCACGATGTTGCGCTGGTTCACCTGCACCGGCCGGCCGGGACGTACCAGCACGCGCACGTTTACGACATCGCCGTTGCGCGGGCTCTCGATCTCGACCTGGGCGTGGTAGAAGCCGAACGGCTCCAGCGCGGTCAGCACTTCGCCCGGCGCGCGCCGCAGCAGGTAGGCGAGGCGCGCTTCGGTGAGCGCGGCATCGGCGGGATGGTGGCTCAGGCTGAGCCGCGCCATCACGTTGGCCTGCGCCTCGCCGCCGATACCCGCCACGTCGACCTTGCCCAGTTCCAAGGCCAACGACGGCGAACCGACAGCCAGCAGCAGCAACGGCAGCCGGCGCCATCGGCGGATAGCGGAACGGTTCGGGACGGGGATCGGGGCCAAGGGCGCGAGGGGCATCAGGCAAGCATAGCCGCAGTCATTTGATGATGGCGTGAACCGGCCCGGCGCGGGCCATGCTTCGCTGCTGCCGCGCATCCGGACCGGGCCGCCGCGGTGCATCTGGATCAGTCATTAGGATTGCGAATCATTCTCATTGCAGTTTACTATTGCGCTGCGGCCCTGGCGTCAACGCCGAGGGCGTCCATTTCCAAACCCTTTCCCGAATGCAAGCCGGGGTCCGACGCCGGTAGATGCTGCTGCGTCAGCGCCTGCGTTCGCCCGCTTCGACCTACAGAACAAGAGAACTGCATGACCATCAAGAGTCGCAAGCACCGCCTGCCGGCGCGTGCCCGTACCGCACAGTCCCTTGCCACCGCCACGCTGGTGTCCAGCCTGGCCCTCGGCGGCAGCGTCCACGCCACCGACGCCGTTTCCGATGCCGGGGGCGGCATCGACATGGCCTATGGCGCCAGCTCCGACGCCGGAGTCGGCCGCAGCCGCCGTGCGCGCGGCGCGAAGACGCTGGACAAGGTCGAAGTGCAGGCGGAAAGCGACCCGCCCTACGGTGCCGCGGAAGTCTCTTCGCCGAAGTTCACCCGCCCGCTGATCGACACCACGCAGACCATCAACGTGATCGGCGAGGACCTGTTCAACGAGCAGGGCGCGACCACGCTGACCGATGCCCTGCGCAACAGCGCCGGTGTCGGCACCTTCTACGTCGGCGAGAACGGCAACACCACCTCCGGCGACTCGGTGTACATGCGCGGCTTCGACAGTTCGAGCAGCATCTTCGTCGACGGTGCGCGCGATGTCGGCAGCCTGTCGCGTGACGTGTTCAACACCGAGGCGGTGGAAGTCACCAAGGGTCCGGCCGGCACCGACAATGGTCGCACCGCGCCGACCGGCGCCATCAACATGGTCACCAAGCGGCCATTCCTGCAGGATGCGGTGTCCGGCAGCGTGACCATCGGTGACCAGTCGCGCGAACGCATCACCGCCGACATCAACCAGACGTTCGGCAACGGTTCGGCCTTGCGTCTCAACGTGATGGCGCAGGACCACGGCGTGCCGGGTCGCGACGAAGTGGAGAACAACCACTGGGGCATCGCCCCGTCGCTGGCCTTTGGCCTGGACGGCGACACCCGCTTCGTCATCGACTACCTGCACGTCGAGCAGGACAACACCCCGGATGGCGGCGTGCCCACCATCGGCCTGCCCGGCTATTCCACGCCCGACCCGACGCGCCCGGAAATCAGCGATGCACCGCGCGTGGATGCCAGCAACTTCTACGGCACCACGTCGGACTTCGACAACGTCGATGTCGACATGGCGACGCTGCGCATCGAGCATGACTTCTCCGACACGCTGCGCCTGCAGAACACGGCGCGCTGGGGACGCAACCGGCAGGACTACCTGTTGACCGCGTTCATGACCTCACAGGACCAGGCAGCCCGCTTCCAGACCCCGGATCTGGACGACCCGAGAACCTGGCTGGTGCTGCGCTCGCTGCCGACCTTCAAGGACAACAGCAACACCATCCTCACCAACCACTTCAATCTCAGCGGCAGCGCCGTCAGTGGTGGCGTGGAGCATTTCTTCAGCGTCGGCGTCGAGCTGACCCGCGAGGAGCTGGAGACGCGCGGCGTGGCGGTGATCAACGGCAGCAGTTGGCCGGCGGCCAGCCTGTACGACCCGGATCCGAGCGTCAGCGGCCTCGAGTGGGCGCCGAACGGCGCGCACAGCGAAGGCCGCACCGACACCATCGCCGTCTACGTCTTCGACACCATCAAGTTCAGCGACCAATGGCAGGTCAATGGCGGCGTGCGTTTCGACAGTTACGACACCGAGTTCAGCAGCATCGTGCCCTGCGGCGGTCGTCGCGGACCGTCCTGCGGCGATCTGGAACCGGGTTCGCTGGTGTCCGGCGGCGATCTGAGCGTCGACGACACCCTGTTCAACTGGAAGCTCGGCGTGCTCTACAAGCCCAGCGCACAGAGCAGTGTGTACGCCAACTTTGCCGTCTCGCAGCAGCCGCCGGGCGGCGACAACATGCAGCTCAGCACGCGCCCGAACCGGCCCAACAACCCCGCGTTCGACCCGCAGAAGGCGGAAACCGCGGAATTCGGTGCCAAATGGAGCCTCAACAACGACCGCCTGCTGCTGAGCGCTGCCCTGTACGACACGCTGGTGAGCAATGAAGTGGTACGTGATCCGGTCGACCAGCAGTACTACCAGACCGGCGAGAAGCGCGTGCGCGGCATCGAGCTGAGCGCGGTGGGCCGCATCAGCGACACCTGGAACGTCTCGGCCGGCTACACCACGATGGACACCGAGGTGGTTTCCGGAACGGCGGTCACCGCGGACGGTTCGGATCAGCTCACCTACACGCCGGACTACGCCTTCACCAGCTGGTCCACCTGGCAGCTGACGCCGAACTTCAGCATCGGTGGCGGCGTCCGCCACAGCGATGGTCTGAAGCGCGGTACCGACGGCGCCGTGGGCACGCCGACCTACACCGAAAGCTATTGGGTGGCGGACATGGTCGCGACCTACCGCGTCAATCCGAACCTGAATCTGCGTCTGAACGTCAACAACCTGTTTGACGAGGACTACGTCGCCGCGATCAACAAGAGCGGCTACCGCTACACCCCGGGCCAGCCGCGCAACGGCATGCTCACGGCGGCGTTCAGCTTCTGATGCGGTGTTGATTCGCCACCGGAAAACCCCCGAGGCAGGGCGTCCTTCGTCATGAAGGGCGCTTTGCTTTTCCGATTCCGAACTTGCGCCGGTATCCGGCTCACTGCAGCCTGCGGCGACGACTGACCAGAGGTGGAATGACGATGCTGCTGCACGTCCCCGACGTACTGAACGCCGAACAGCTGGCCCGCTTCCGCCGCGAGCTGGCCGCTGCCGACTGGGTCGATGGCCGCGAAACCGTGGGCAGTCAGGGCGCGCAGGTCAAGCGCAACCAGCAGTTGGCCGATGGATCGCCATTGCGACAGCGGCTGGGCGACGAGGTCAGTGCCCTCGTCCGCGCCAACCCGGTGTTTTTCGCCGCCACACTGCCAGCGCAGATCCTGCCGCCGCGCTTCAACCGCTACGCAGGCGGCGGCACCTACGGCTTTCACGTCGACGGCTCGGTGATGGCCCTGCCAACCCCGACCGGCGCGCCGATGCAACAAATGCGTTCGGACATCTCCTGCACGCTGTTTCTTGCCGAGCCGGAGGAATACGACGGCGGCGAACTGATCATCCACGACACCTACGGCGAGCACGAGGTGAAGCTGCCGGCCGGTGACGCGATCATCTATCCGTCAAGCAGTCTGCACCAGGTGAACCCGGTGACCCGCGGCGCACGTGTGGCCAGCTTCTTCTGGATCCAGAGCCTGGTCCGTGACCCGGCCCAACGGCAGATGCTGTTCGACCTGGATGCCTCGGTGCAGTCGCTGACCGCGGCCGGGGCCGATCGCGCCAACCTGCTGCGACTCACCGCGATCTACCACAACCTGCTGCGGCGCTGGGCGGACACCTGAGATCGGCCTATCGAATTTCACACATAACTGAGACGCATTCGCATCAATTGGCTAGAATGCCGCTTTCCAGGGACTTTTCCGGCTGAACCCGCTTGCCTCCTCACCCTGCCAGCACCGACATCGCCCGCGCCCAGCAGCGCCGTGGCTTCTGGCTGCGTACGCTGCACCAGTGGCACTGGGTCAGCGCGGCGCTGTGCCTGGTCGGGATGCTGCTGTTCGCGATCACCGGCATCACCTTGAACCACGCGGCGCGGATCGAGGCCTCGCCGGCCGTCGACAACCGTCAGGCCACGCTGCCGGCGGAGCTGCTGGCGGCGCTGCCGACGGACATCGAAGGTCGTGCGACGCTGCCGCCGCCGCTGTCCGACTGGCTGCGCGATGAGATGGGCGTGCGCGTTGGCCCTCGCGAAGCCGAATCGAGCGCCGACGAAGTCTATGTGTCGATGCCGGGTCCCGGCGCCGACGCCTGGCTGGCGATCCAGCGCGAGGACGGCGCGGTCGAGTTCGAGCGCACGGATCGCGGCTGGATTGCCTACTTCAATGACCTGCACAAGGGTCGCAACAGTGGTGCGGCCTGGAGCTGGTTCATCGATCTCTTCGCCATCGCCTGCATCGTGTTCACCGTCACCGGCCTGTTCCTGCTGCAGATGCATGCGCGGCAACGGCGCATGACCTGGCCCTACGTCGGCCTCGGCCTGGTGATCCCGTTGCTGCTGGCCCTGCTGTTCATCCACTGACCTCACCCATACCCGATCACCGCATCGAACCCGGAATAGAAACCACCATGCGCCTGAAACTGACCATTGCCTTGAGCGGCCTGCTGGCCCTGCCTGCCGGCGCCGGCACCTTCGACGTCAGCGTCGAAGTGCCGCAGCTCAACGTCGCCGAGTACCACCGCCCCTACGTCGCCATCTGGATTGCCGACGCCGGCAACCAGAGCGCCGCCAACCTCGCCGTCTGGTACCAGCAGGACCGGCCGGGCGCGAAGGAAAGCGGCACCAAATGGCTGCCCGACCTGCGCCAGTGGTGGCGCAAGACGGGTCGCAGCCTTGACCTGCCGGTGGACGGTGTCACCGGCCCGACCAGACCGGCCGGCGAGCACGTCCTGCAGTTCGACGACAAGGATCCGCGACTGGCCGGCCTCAAGCCCGGCCGCTACACGCTGGTGATCGAGGCCGCGCGTGAAGTCGGTGGCCGCGAGCTGCTGAAGATTCCCTTCGACTGGCCGGCCGAGGCTGGCGCCGAAGCCCATGTCCAGGGCGAAAGCGAACTCGGTCGCGCCGAGCTACGCATCGCGCCGTGAGTTGCGGTGAGCCGGGCGAGTGAGTCGACAGCTTCGCTTGTCTGTAAGGGGTAAAGAGTCAGTTAGAAGCAACAGCGACGCCGCCGATACCGCAATCGCTTCTTTTTGCTCTTACTGACAGCACGCGAAGCTGTGCGACTTACTCCTCACCCCTGACTGCCCCGCAACCGCGACACCGCTTCAAACCACAACAACCCGGCAGAACAACCGCCAACCCATCCACATCCACCAAGGAGCATTCCATGAAGCGTCTGACCCTCGTGCTGGCCATCGCCACCACCGTCTTCGCCGGCACGTTTGCCGGCAGCGCCAGCGCACATAAGGTGTGGCTGCGACCTTCGGCCACCGTGCTCGCCGGCAATGCGCCGTGGGTGACGGTGGACGCCGCCGTGTCCAACGACCTGTTCTACTTCAACCACGTGCCGCTGCAACTGGACAACCTGCAGATCACCGCGCCCGACGGCAGCCAGGCCAGGCCGCAGAATCCGGCCACCGGCAAGTACCGCAGCGTGTTTGATCTCGAACTCCCGCAGGAAGGTACCTACCGCATCGCCATCCACAACGAAGGCCTGTTCGCGCGCTGGGAAGAAAACGGTCAGCAAAAGCGTTGGCGCGGCAACGCCGACACCTTCGCAAAAGAGGTGCCGAAGGATGCCAAGGGCCTGGAAGTGACCGAATCCATCGGGCGCATCGAGACCTTCGTCACTAACGGCGCACCGACCACGACGGCGCTGAAGACTGACGGCAAGGGCCTGGCGCTGCACTGGCTGACGCATCCAAACGATCTCTACGCGGGTGAAGCCGCGAACTTCCGCTTCACGCTCGACGGCAAGCCGGCGGCGGGACTGGACATCGAAGTGGTACGCGGCGGCACGCGCTATCGCGATGCGCAGGACGAGATCAAGCTCAAGACCGACGCCGACGGCAACATCAGCATCACCTGGCCGCAGGCCGGCATGTACTGGCTGGAAACCAGCCTGAGCGACAACGGCAGCAGCCTGCCGCAGGCGACCTCGCGTCGCTTCGGCTATGTGGCCACGCTGGAAGTGCTGCCGCAGTAAGCCGCATGTCGGTTCCTGCTTCACGCGCCGCGCCGGAGGTCGTGCTCGACACGCTGTACGGCGCGTCCATGGGCACGCGCTGGCGCGTCTGTCTGGCGGCGGACCGCCGCCGCGACCTGCACGCTTTGCACGATGCCATCCAGCAGGTACTGGATGGCGTCGTTGCACAGATGAGCCACTGGGAGCCGGACGCCGACATCAGCCGTTTCAACCGTGCGCCGGTCGGCAGTTGGCAGGTATTGCCCGACGCCTTCTTCCACGTTCTGCAGACGGCGGTTTCCGTGGCCGAGGTCAGCGGCGGCGCCTACGACCCGAGCATTGGGCCGCTGGTGGACCTCTGGGGTTTCGGGCCGCGCGGTCAGAAACCAGCACCTTCAGTGGCGGCGCAGGACGAAATACGTCAGCGCGTCGGCTGGCAGCAACTGCTGCTGGATGTCGACGGCCGTCGTGCGCTGCAGCCCGGCGGACTGGAGCTCGACCTCTCGGCGATTGCCAAGGGCCATGCTGTGGATGCCGTCGCCGACATGCTGCGTGATCGCGGTCTCGATGGCGCGCTGATCGATGTTGGCGGCGAGCTTTGCGGCTTCGGCCATCGGCCCGACGCTGCGGTCTGGTCGGTACAGGTCTGCAGCGACGAGGACGATGAGCAATTACCGCCCTGCATCATCGAGCTGGCCG
Organism: Lysobacterales bacterium; assembly: GCA_020442545.1. GTDB lineage: Bacteria > Pseudomonadota > Gammaproteobacteria > Xanthomonadales > Xanthomonadaceae > JACKOX01. Next base: position 4,297 of record JAGRJX010000204.1, on the reverse strand, counting down.
ATCGCTGCGTGGCCAGCTCCGGTGACCGATGGCGGCACCGCGATGTCGACGGTCGTCGCCTGGCGCACAGCCTCGACCCGCGCACCGGCCAACCGCTGGACGACGCGCCGCTGGTAACGGTGATCGCCGAACGCTGCCTGCTGGCCGACGCCTGGTCGACCGCGCTCGGCGTGCTGGGCGTGCAGGCCGGCATGGCGCTGGCCGAACGCGAAGGCATCGCCGTGCGCTTCGTGGAGCAGCGCGCAGACGGTCCGCGCGAACATCGCTCCGCTGCCTTCCCGTCGGCGGCATGAGCAGCCCGCTGTCGAGAACGGCCATCATCGGCCATGCCCTGGTGTTCGCCCTGCTGATGGCGCTGGGCGGCTGGCTGTTCTCGCTGCACGCCGGCCGGTGGTGGCCGGGCACGCCTTCGGCTGGCCGCATCGGCCTGTCGCTGACGACCGTGCTCGGCTTCGTTGGCCTGCTGCTGGCCACACGCCGACCGAAGTCGGTCGCGAAGAAGACGACCGAATCCGCAACGATTCCCGTGTTCTGGGCCAGCCAGACCGGATTCGCCAGCGAACTGGCCGAACGCACGGCGTCTTCGCTGAGCGGCGCCGGTCTCGCCGCCGACGCGGTTGATCTCGGCAGTATCGAACCGAAGGCATTGCGCGACTGCAGGCGCGCGCTGTTCGTGGTCAGCACCACCGGCGAAGGCGATCCACCGGATCACGCTTTGGGCTTCATGGCGGCCTTGATGAGCAGTGATGTTCGTCTCGATGATCTGGCCTTCGGCCTGCTGGCGCTAGGCGATCGCGAGTACGCGCAGTTCTGCGCCTTCGGCCATGCGCTGGATCGGCGGCTTCGCGAACTCGGCGCGCGGCCGCTGTTCGATGCGGTCGAGGTCGACAACGGCGACGCCGGGGCGCTGCGCCACTGGCAGCATCATTTGGGCCTGTTCAGCGGTGCGCCGGAACTGCCGGACTGGGCACCGGTGGCCTACGAATCATGGCCGCTGGCGGATCGACGGCTGGCCAACCCCGGCAGCCCGGGCGGTCCGGCCTGGCATATCGAACTGCAGCCACCAGCCGGTATCACGGCGGCGTGGGAAGCCGGCGATATCGTCGAGATCGGCCCGCGCCATGCGCGCGAGGAAGTCCGTTCGCTGCTTGAGCGTCTGTCGCTGGACGCCGCCGGAATCGTGCGCGTCGGCGAGCAGACGATGCCGCTGGCCGACCGCGTTGCCGCCTGCCACCTGCCGATGCCGGACGAGGTGGCTGGACTCGATGCGCAGGCGCTGTCCGACGCACTGCAGCCGCTGCCGCATCGCGAATACAGCATCGCCAGCCTGCCCGACGAAGGCCATGTCCGCCTGCTGATCCGTGAAATGCAGCGGGCCGACGGAACGCCCGGCCTGGGCAGCGGCTGGCTCTGTCGCCACGCGGCCATCAACGAAGGCATTGCACTGCGCATCCGTCGCAACCCGAACTTCCACGCGCCGTCCGATGCGCGGCCGTTGTTGCTGATCGGCAACGGCACCGGCATCGCCGGCCTGCGCGCCCTGCTGCGCGCGCGCATCGCCGCCGGCCATCGTCGCAACTGGCTGCTCTACGGCGAGCGCCGCGCCTGCGCCGATGATGTCTATGCCGATGATCTGCGCGACTGGCGCGATGCAGGCTGGCTGGAGCGCTGCGATGCGGTGTTTTCGCGCGATGGCGGACCGCATCGCTATGTGCAGGATGCGCTGCACGCCGCCGGCAATGAGCTTCGCCACTGGGTGAACGACGGTGCCGCCATCTACGTCTGCGGCAGCCTCGAAGGCATGGCGCCCGGCGTCGATGCCGTGTTGCGCGAGGTGCTCGGAGGCGAGCAGGTCGAAACCATGCTGGCCGATGGCCGCTATCGGCGCGACGTGTACTGAGCGTCACCGGTGTATCGATGATCGTGACATCGGCGACTCTAGGCACGACTCTTTTCTAGGCATCGAACTTCATCGCAGCTTCCACTTAGCCCCGGATCAAGTCGCCGTTAGCGCGTGATCGTCGTAAGAAGCGGTAGTTGGTGAAGCAAGTTAGCCCAACGGCTGGCTCGGCGGCACGAACATTAGCCAGACTTTGAAGATCAGCAGCCCACCGAACATCACCCAGACGAACACCGCAACTAACGGAAAAGGGTACTCTTCCCGCGTGCTCCAGGTTTTTGTGCAGTGACCGCATTGCCAGTGCGCGCGACGCCAGGGCCAGGGCAGCGCTTGGATTAACAGCAGGGCTAGAACCAGTCCGCGCCCGGAAGTCCACCGAGCTTCACCAGGCTTGCCGCAGTCTGGGCAGGCCGGATTGGAGTCGCGGACCTGCATTACTTCTGTTTCAGCGTCATCGTCAGCCGGGATCGCCCGTACATCCGAAATCTCGGCATCGCTGATCAGCTGCAGCTCGCCATCGCGAACTGCACGCAGGATCGCAGCAGCCTCCTGCGCGTACTCGACCGGCACCTGCAGTCGGACACCACCCAGCGCGTTGGACACCAGCCAATCCATGGTGACGTGATGCTCGTGCTGGATGAAGGCCGGAATGCCTTCGGCTTCAAGCCGGCCGCGCAGGATGTGCGCCTCGGGTGCCATCTCGGTACGCGCCACGGTTACCAGCATCAGCCGTCCTCACCCAGTCGTTGGCGGTAGTGTTGCAGCAGCGCATCGGAAAAGCAGCAGAAGATGATCTCGTTCACCGCATGCAGGCCGGATGTCATGCTGCGCACGGCAGCCAGCGCCATGTCGGTGGCCTGCTCCGGCGGATAGCCGTAGACGCCGCAACTGATGCACGGGAAGGCGATGCTCGCCAGCCCGCGTGCTTCTGCGATGGCCAGGCTGTTGCGATAACAAGCGGCAAGCAGTTCCGGCTCGCCATGGTCGCCGCCTCGCCAAACCGGCCCGACCGTGTGGATGACGTAGCGCGCCGGCAGCTTGAAGCCGGGTGTGATCACCGCCTGTCCCGTCCTGCAGCCGCCGATGATCCGGCAGGCATGCACCAGCTCCGGCCCCGCCGCACGATGAATCGCGCCGTCCACGCCACCGCCGCCCTTCAGGCTGCTGTTCGCGGCATTGACGATGGCGTAAACCTCCAGTGTGGTGATGTCGGCCTGAATCGCCCGCAGCGCGCCGCTCACGCCCTGGCCTGCTTCACAGTGACAGCCCGTCGAAGGCCAGCACCTTCAACGCATCCAGATCGACGCCATCGACACAGCGCAGATTGACCACGGCCATGGCATTGCCTTTCGGGTCGGTCCCTTCGCCAAACGGGTGTATGCCGCAGGTCGGACAGAAGCGGTGGTGGATACTGTGGCGATGGAAGGTGTAGTCGGCCAGCCTGTCTTCGCCGGCGGTGATGCGCAGCGCGTCGCGCGGCACGAACATCAGCAGCGATCCCTTGCGCCGGCAGATCGAACAGTTGCAGGCGACGGCATCGCCAATCTCGCCGTCAAACTCGAAGGTGACCGCGCCGCAGTGGCAGCTTCCGTGGTGGCTCATCATGCATTCTCCAGCAAGCATCCCGTTGGGCGCAGAATCCTACGCCAGTTTGGGACACGGCCATACCGGGCGATTGAGGCATCACCTCGTCATTGGAAATCAATCGGTTGGGGCCGTACGCCCGTCGCCCGGCTCCGCGCGCCGTCGTCTCGACAGACGGCCAGTCTGCCTTCGCCGACGCCACTCGATCCGCACGACGGGCGTGCGGTGACGGCGACGGATACTTGTTCGGCGTTGCCTCAGGTGGCGAATCAGCCGCCGCTGCGGAATGCCAGCCAGGTGCCGACCAGCAGCAATATCCCCGCGCCGACGCCGAATTTCCGCATCAGGCCGCGGCTGCGCTCGGCACGGGCGGCGTCATGCTGCCGCTGCAGCAGCGGGTCGCCTACGAGGTAGGTTCTTACCGCCTGCCTGGCGTCCTTCAGGCCGGCGCCACTTCTTGCGCGATACTGGCGGATCGCCTCGATCAAATCGCCTTCCCGCAGCGCCAGCAGCGCCTGCAGCGGCATCTCGTCGCCGAGTTCCGGTGCGTCGGGTACGGCGTGCACGCCAGCCTTCCGGACCTCGTCGATCAGGCGTTTACTCTCCGCCAGACTGAGGCGGTTTTCCTCGCGGATGATCTTGATGGCTTCAATCAGCCGCCCGGCGCGAAGGGCGGCCAGTGCGCGGGGCGATACGATTGGTTGAGGTTGCATGATCAGGCGACAGCAAGACATCGTGCCGCTGGCTTGGGTTCGTGGACGAGGGTAGCAGCTGTGGCTGGGCAGCACCGGCCATCCCGAATGCGATCATCGG
>JAGRJX010000203.1 GCA_020442545.1 Lysobacterales bacterium | reverse complement strand
TCCTGCGCGGCGCTGTCGGCGTCGTTGAGCGCGCCGTCCTGCAGCCGTCCCACCGCGTCGATCAGCACTGCTGCGGCCAGCTCGCCACCGGAAATCACATAGTCGCCAATGGAGATTTCCTCATCGACCTCCGCCGTAACCAGCCGCTCGTCGATCCCTTCGTAGCGACCGCAGAGCAGCAGCAGTCGCGGCATCGCGGCCAGCTCACGCACCCGCTGCTGGGTCAGCGGCCGACCTTGCGGGCTCAGATAGATCGTCGGCACCGGCTCCGAGGCCGCCGCCCGCGCCGCCTCAAGGGCTTTGCGCAGCGGGTCGATCAACATCACCATCCCCGGACCGCCACCGAAGGGGCGATCGTCGATGGTGCGGTAGTTGTCTTCGGTGAAGTCGCGCGGATTCCAAGCCTGGATATCGAGCAGCCCGCGTTGGCGCGCCCGATCAATCACGCCGGGCGCCATGCCGATCCCGAAATACTCGGGAAACAGGCTGACCACGTCGATGCGCATGGCTGGCTCCTAGCGTTGAGTGCGTCAGCCACGATCCGGCACAGGGATGTGCCGTCGCAGCAGTCCCGTCTGTGACCGATGCGGAAAACGTGGCAGGGGTCGGCCGTGATCGTTTTCGCGAGAATCGCGACAGAATGCCCGGTCTCTCACCCCATCAGAACTCCGCGTCCCAGTCGACCGTCAGTGTGCCCGCCTGCAGATCGACATCGCGCACAACGTCTGGCTGCACGAACGGGATCAGCCGTTCCCGCTCGCCCTGCACCACCAGTACGTCGTTGGCGCCGGTGGAAATCAGGTGCGACACCCGGCCCAGCGCCACGCCTTCAATCGTGCTGACCGACAGGCCTTCCAGGTCGGCCCAGTAGAACTCGCCAGGCGGCAGCCTCGGCAGGTCGTCACGCAGGACACTGATACAGAGACCAATCAGCTCGCGCGCCGCTTCCTGGGTGTCGATGTCCGGAAGACGAACCACCAGGCCCTTGCCCTGCGGGCGGCCTTCGGCGTGTCCGGTCTGCCTGGTCTCACCGGATCCCTGACGCGACAGACGCCATTCCGGATAGTCGAAGATGGCCTCGCGGGGGTCGGTCCAGGACTCGACCTTCAGCCAGCCGCGGACGCCGAAAACCCCGACGATGCGGCCCAGTTCGATGTTCCCTGCGCCCTCACTGGCGGCGTCAGTGACCATCGGCGATCACTGACGGGTCAGGCGGCCTTGGCGGCCTGCTTGACCAGCGCGTTGACCTTGTCGCTGACCTGAGCGCCCTGATCGACCCAGTGCTTGACGCGCTCCAGGTTGATGTCGAGCTTGGTGTCCTGACCGCTGGCAATCGGGTTGAAGTAACCCAGGCGCTCCAGCGAACGACCGTCGCGCTTGTTGCGCTGGTCGGTGACAACAATGTGGTAGAACGGACGCTTCTTGGCGCCGCCACGGGTCAGACGGATCTTGACCATGATGTTTCTCTAGATAAGGTTGGTGGCCCGACGCCGGTCAGCCGGTACGCTGATTCTGGCGCGGTGAACGGTACATTGTAATACCGGATACTGCCAAATGGAAACCCCGCCCTGACAGCGGAAGCTGGCTGGCCTCAGCCGAACGGCATCCCGCCGGGGCCGCCACGGCCCATCATCCCCTTCATGCCGCGCATCATCCCGCGCATCTTGCCGCCGCCCATCTTCGACATCATCTTTTCCATCTGCTGGAATTGCTTCAGCAGCCGGTTGACGTCAGCCGGCGTGGTGCCGGAGCCGCGGGCGATGCGGGCACGGCGCGAGCCGTTCAGCAGCGCCGGATGGCGACGCTCCTTCTTCGTCATCGAATTGATGATTGCCACCATGCGTACCAGGTGCTTGTCGTTGACCTGGCTCTTCATCTGCTCGGAGATCTGACCGACCCCCGGCAATTTGTCGAGGAGGCCAGTGAGGCCACCCATGTTCTGCATCTGCTGCAGCTGCTCGCGCATGTCCTCGAGATTGAACTTTTTGCCCTTGACCACCTTTTCGGCCAGCTTCGCGGCCTTGTCGTGGTCAACCTTGCGCTCTACTTCCTCGACCAGCGACAGCACGTCGCCCATGTCAAGGATGCGGCTGGCCACACGATCCGGGTGGAATACGTCGAGGCCGTCGGGCTTCTCGCTGACGCCGATGTACTTGATCGGTCGCCCGGTGATGTAGCGCACCGACAGCGCGGCACCGCCTCGGGCATCGCCGTCGGTCTTGGTCAACACCACACCGGTCAGCGGTAGTGCTTCGCTGAACTCCTTCGCGGTGTTGGCTGCGTCCTGGCCGGTCATGGCATCAACCACGAACAGCGTTTCGGAAGGCTCGATGGCGGCGTGCAGCGCCTTGATTTCCGCCATCATCGCCTCGTCGATGGCCAGGCGCCCGGCGGTATCGACCAGCAGCACGTCCGCGTAGTTCTTCTTCGCGGCATCGATAGCGGATCTGGCAATGGCCACCGGGTCGTCACCCGCGCTGCTCGGGTGGAACAGCACGTCCACCTGCCTGGCCAGCGTTTCCAGCTGCTGGATGGCGGCGGGACGATAGACGTCGCAACTGACCACCATCACCTTCTTCTTCTGCCGATCCTTGAGCAGCTTGGCCAGTTTGCCGACAGTGGTGGTCTTGCCCGCACCCTGCAGGCCCGCCATCAGCACGATCGCCGGCGGCGACACCGACAGGTTCAGCTCGTTGGCCTGCGAACCCATCACCGTGGTCAGCTCGTCGCGGACCACCTTGATCAGCGCCTGGCCCGGCGTCAGGCTCTTCGCCACTTCCTGGCCGACTGCGCGCTGCTTGATGCGCTGGGTCAGCGCCTGCACCACCGGCAGGGCGACATCGGCCTCCAGCAGCGCGATGCGGACTTCGCGCAGGGAATCACGGATATTGCTGTCGCTCAACCGCCCGCGACCACGCAGGGTCTGGACGGTGGAAGACAGGCGCTGGGTCAGGGATTCAAACATCGACTCAATCTTGCTGGGAAAGCGGGCTGGCGATTATAGCGTCTACGTCGACGTGGCCGGGCCAAACCGCGAAGCGGCATTCCGGACGCCCTGCTGCCTGTGCCAAACTGAGCGAATGTTTGCCTTGTCGCTTGCCGCGCTGATTGCCTACGCCGTCGCCATAGCCCTTCTGGGCGGCTGGCGCGCGGTTGCAGACGACGACGGCAAACCGGACGGCAGCCGACGGATCGGGCCCCTTCTCGGGATGCTGGCTGCACTGCTGCATCTGGCAGCCCACGCCTGGACCTGGCAACGCATTGGCGGTCCGGACATCCACATTGTCGCCGCGCTGTCGCTGGTCGGCGCAGGGATGGCGCTGGTCACGAGCACGGTTGCCTGGGGCCGACACTTTCGACTACTTGGGATGGTGGTCTATCCGGCCGCTGCTCTCAGTGTTCTGGCGTACGGTCTGTTTGGTGTTCATGCGCCGGAATCCATGGGCTGGCCGCTGCAGCTGCACGCCGGCCTGGCGCTGCTTGCCTACGCCATGCTGGCCGTGGCCGCCCTGCTCGCCCTGCTGCTGTGGCGCCAGGAGCGCGCACTGCGCCGCCATGAGCTGCGTACCCTGATGCACCGGTTTCCGCCGCTGACGCTGCTGGAATCGCTGATGTTCCGGCTCATTGCCGCCGGTTTCCTGGTGTTGACGCTGGCGCTGCTCAGCGGCGCGCTGTTCGTCGACAACCTGTTTGCCCAGCATCTGGTGCACAAGACGGTCCTCTCGATTCTCGCCTGGCTGACCTTTTGCGTCCTTCTGTTCGGCCGCTGGCGCTACGGCTGGCGCGGCAGACGTGCGGTCCGCTGGACACTGCTCGCCATGGCCCTGCTTTTGCTGGCATTCTTTGGCAGCAAGTTCGTGCTGGAAGTCATTCTGCAGCGCGGCATCTGACGACGCACAAGGATCGTATCGAGTGGATTCATTGGGGAACGAACGACGACGCTTTCGCCGATTTCCGGTGGAAGGCACGGTGCGCCTGTATTCGCCCAAGGCCATGTGGACCTGCGATCTGGTGGACCTTTCCCTGCGCGGCTGCCTGATCACCCGGCCCGATGCGTTCGACGGCAGTCACGGTGACAACTACCGCGTGGACATTCGCCTGGCCGGCGGCGTGATGATCGGCATGTCCTGCCGGCTGGCGCGCCCCTTCGATGACCGCCTCGCGTTCTCCTGCCAGAAGATCGACTTTGACAGTTTCGTGAAGCTGAAGCGCCTGGTCGAGATCAACCTGGGGAATACCGAAGTCCTGTTCCGGGAGCTGGCCGAATTCAGCCACCATTGAGGTCGTTCCTGACTGCGCAATGACCAGTGACCATGATGGCTTGCGGGCAACCAAGCCGGCTGCAATCAGGCAGCTTGATCACCTCGCGGACCGACGCACGGCTCAGAAGGCGGCTTCCAGTGCTTCCGCCAGTCGCTCCACGCCAATCACCTCGATGCCGCCGACCTTGCCGGACTTTGGCGCGTTTGCGCGCGGCACGATGGCGCGCTCGAAACCATGGGTGGCGGCCTCCTTCAGACGTTCCTCACCATTCGGCACCGGGCGGATTTCACCGGACAGTCCCACCTCGCCAAAAGCCACGGTGCGCCGCGCCAGCGGCTGATCGCGCAGCGATCCCAGCACGGCCAGCAAGACCGGCAAGTCAGCGGCGGTTTCCTGCACGCGAATGCCGCCCACCACATTGACGAAGACATCCTGGTCGGACACCGAAATCCCGCCGTGTCGATGCAGAACTGCCAGCTGCAGGGCCAGACGGTTCTGCTCGAAACCGACGGCGACGCGGCGCGGATTCGACAGCGGCGAGGAATCCACCAGCGCCTGCACCTCGACCAGCAGCGGCCGCGTGCCTTCGCGAGTCACCATCACGCAGCTGCCCGGCGTGGTTTCCGGCTTGCCGGAGAGGAAGATCGCCGACGGATTGGACACCTCGCGCAGGCCGCTTTCGGTCATCGCGAACACGCCCAGTTCGTTCACCGCACCGAAACGGTTCTTGAAAGCGCGCAGTACGCGGAAGCGGCTGCCGGATTCACCCTCGAAATACAGCACGGCGTCGACCATGTGCTCCAGCACGCGCGGGCCGGCGATGCCGCCTTCCTTGGTGACGTGACCGACCAGAAACAGGCTGGTGGCGGTCTGCTTGGCGAAGCGCGTCAGCCGCGCCGCCGATTCGCGAACCTGACTGACCGAACCGGGCGCGGCCGTCAGTTCCTCGCTGTAGATGGTCTGGATCGAGTCGATGACCGCCAGCTGAGGTTTGCTGGCCTGCAGCTGATCGATGATGCGCTCCACGCAGGTTCCGGCCAGCGCCTGGATGCGCGACAGATCAAGATCCAGACGACCGCCGCGCGAGGCGATCTGTGCCAGGCTTTCCTCACCACTGACGTACAGGCCCGGCAGATCCCCGGCGAGCCTGGACACCGTCTGCAGCAGCAGCGTGGATTTGCCGATACCCGGATCGCCGCCGACCAGCACCACCGAGCCGCGAACCAGACCACCTCCGAGCACCCGATCCAGCTCGCCGATGCCGATGCTGACGCGCTCGGCCTGCTCGCCGGAGACGTCTGCAAGCCTGACCGGCTTGGCGCGATCATCGTGTCCGGCGTACCCCGTGCGCGCCGTCGAACGTGCAACGGCGGGGCCCTTCTCGATGCGGAATTCGGCCAGCGTGTTCCAGGCGCCACAGTCCGAACACTGCCCCTGCCACTTGCGATGCTCGCCACCACACTCACTGCACACATAGACGTTCTGCGCTTTCGCCATGTTCGTTCCCGCCGACTCCCGGTGTGCAGCGTAACCGCAGAGTGCCTCAGCCGGCGAGACAGAAGCGCAGACGTGCGCTACTCGAAACCGTCGCTGAAGATGCCGCCACCTCCCGGCGGGAGGCTCTCGCCGCGCAGGCGAAACAAGGTGGGGGATGTCGGATCGTTGCTGGTGATGCCCAGCGAGTAGTCGAACACGCCGACCGTAACGGGCGCGAATTCCAGCTCCAGCGTGCAGCTGTCCCCTGGGATCAGCACGAACGGCGGCATCGTGCAGGTTCCCGTTCCGATATCGTTGAATGGCAGCGGGATCGGATCGATCTGCGAGACGTTCAAATCGGCCGTGCCAATGTTTTCCAGCTGCAAGGTTGCCGGCCCGACCACCGCACCGACATTCGTCTGGCCGAAATCCAGCGGATCCGGCGTTACAGTGAGCAACGGGGTTCCGCTCGTTGTTGCGGCATTCATGCGGATGATCCAGGTGCCATCTTTCACGCCGCCGAAAATTGCGTTCGAGACCCGTGCTACCGGCAGCTGAGCGGTGGCAAGACTGCCGGGCATCACCGGAGAACCATTGCTGCTGCCGGCAATCCAGCTGCTTGCTGACGGCGGATACTGCGGAATGCTGTCGCTGCCGTCGGTATCGATGCTGGCCACCAGCACTTGCGACGGATAGTTGATGATGGCACCCGCAAAAATGGAGGTTCCCACCGGCAATGTGATCGGATTGATGAACGTGTAGGTTGTCCGCGTATTGGTCCCGCTGCCGGCAACCACATCCGTCACAGAGCGAAGTACCGAAGCATCCGATGGATCACCATCGCCGTTGCCGTCACCCCAGAGATAGACCGTCAGCGATGAACCGTTCGCGATGTTGTTGGCAGTAAGGCCGCCACCGAAACTGATATTGACGCCGGTGATCGTTTCGTTGCCCGAAGTCACGACGAAGTGATTGAGCCAGGCCATCGAGAAGGAGACCGGACTCGATGCCTGGATCCCGATACCCTGCTCCTTGATACCATCATCCAGCCGGTACTCATCCACTGCCATCACCGGCCCGCATCGAAAGCCCGCGAAGACCATCAAGGCAGTCGACAGAAAGGTACGCATGACGTTCCTCGCTTGTGGCGCACTGGCCATCGGTTGGAATGTGCCCCCTGCTTGCACTTCGGTACACCATGCTGAATGCCCTGTCAAGTAACGCTGCGAATTGAATCGGGGCAAATTGCGGGCCGCACCCGGCCGGCAATGCCGCCAAACCGCTCGTCACACGACTCGGACCGAGCCGCATCGCCGCTGATGGGGTCGCCGTTGTTTGGGTCGCCCCGATCTTCGGGCTGCTCCTGCCTGCGCGGACCGCCGATCGCTGATTGACCGGGTTTCGCTCGTTTGCCGGTCGCGACACACCATCGGCATGCTGCTGATGACGCGTCCATCATCCGGCACCGGCCTGCACGTTAGAATCATCACGTCAGCGTTGCGGGCGGCGCCAAGTCCGTTTTCGTCGCAATGAAGCGAACGAGGCGAAGCCACCACTTCACCGGCCAGGATCGTCGAATGGACATTGTGAAAAAAGTGACGAAACCATCTGCGACCGGCATTCCAGGCGCTGACCGTCGGACATCGGAAAGTGCCGGCTGGCGGAGCATGCGGGCATCCGATGGCCATGCACGGGGCTTGCTGCTGGCGAGGCCCTCACCAGCACAAACCTCGCGGGCGAGGTGACCCGCTGATGCCGTTCACCCCCTTGCACATGGGGCCGGGGATGGCGACCAAAGCCGTGCTCGGGCGCCGCTTCAGCCTGGTCGCCTTCGGTGTGTCGCAGATTCTGATCGACCTCGAACCGCTGATCCGCATCTTCCGCGGCGACGCCATACTTCACGGCGTTACTCACACCTATGCGGGCGCCATACCGATCGCGCTGCTGGCCATGCCGCTGACGCGGTGGCTTTACCCGTGGCTGGCGCGCTTCGCGAACTACCAGGTGTCCGCCCACCAGCTGCACTGGCTGCGTATCGCCCCCCGGGCTGGCTGGCCAGCCATTGCAGCGGGCAGCCTGATTGGCACGCTGAGTCATGTCCTGCTCGACAGCTTCATGCACAGCGACATGCGTCCGCTGGCACCCATCGTCGAAGGCAATGCGTTGCTGTTTTCGATATCGCTCAACGCGCTGCATCTGGGGTGCGTCCTTGCCGGCGCGCTTGGCTTGCTGCTGTGGTTCGGCCGGACGTTGTTCCATCGCAGCGCCCGAGGCAACACGGCAGGGCATGACTGACGACACAGGTGACCTCTGGCGGTGCAACTCTTGTGCTCGACGGTGCATCGTAGTCAGCAAGGGAGGCAGACAGCGACGGGCAACGGGGTGCGCCGTCCACGGCACGGATCGTGAGGTACACCATGAACGCCATCGCCAGCTCCATCGACCGCAACAGCATCGAACTCCGCCTCGAAGGCGCCGAACTCGAACCCTTTCGCCAGGCCTGGGCCGCGCAACGCCGGGATGGCGACGGCAGCCGCACGCTGCTCAAGTGCGCGCGCAACTTTGCCGCCGTGGACCTGCACAGTCTGCCGCCGTTCGTGCGCCAGCGCCTCGACGTCGTGCCGCAGATGATCGCGTTGATTGGCGACCGCGACTGGCAGCTCGAAGACGAGCCCCGCGCCGACCTGCTGGCCGCGCTACGCTACTTCGTCGATCCCGACGACCTGATTCCCGACCAGCAGCCGCGCTACGGCCTGCTCGACGACGCGCTGGTGATCGACATCGCCATCCGTGCGCGCCATCACGAGTGGCTGGCCTGGCAGGAGTTCGACCGCTTCCGTCGTGAGCTTCGCGCGAAAGGCGACTTCCGGCCACTGGATCGCGAGCAGTGGCTGGCGGCACGACGCGAGCTGCTGCAAGCCGGCATGCGCCGCCGGCCCACGTCACGCTATGGCGACAGCCTCTCCGCCGACCGCTTCCACCGCGAGCGGCACAGCTACGTCAACGGCCACGACCGCGATCCGCCGTTCGGCATCCACTGATGCGACTGCCTCCGGAACCTCGGTAATCCTCCACCAGCCAGCCCATCCGTCCCGCCGCCCACCGGAGCCGGTGGGCCGGGCTGCCGGTTCGACCAACAACAGATGCTCCCCATCGCGCTAGACTGTGACCGCCATCACACGCAAGGGGAAGCGGATGGACGGGGTAGACGGGACAGGTTCGGGCGGCGTCACGCGCCGCCAGTTGTTGCGCATGATCGGCCTGAGCGCCGGCAGCGCAGTGATGTACCAGGCCATGACCAGCCTCGGGCTGGCAGCGGAATCGGGCTACAGCGGGCCACCAAAGGTCGGCCAGGCGCCGCCCGGCGCCAGCGTGCTGATCCTTGGCGCGGGCATCGCCGGCATGGTCGCCGCGATGGAACTGCGCGACGCCGGCTACACCGTCCAGGTTCTTGAATTCAACGACCGCCCCGGGGGTCGCAACTGGACAATTCGCGGCGGCGACCGCTACACCGAGCTCGGCGGCGAAACACAGACCTGCGAGTTCGACGAAGGCCAGTACTTCAATCCAGGTCCGTGGCGGCTGCCTTACCACCATCACGGCATCCTGCATTACTGCAAGCGGCTGGGCGTGGCGCTGGAGAACTTCGTCCAGATCAACCACAACGCCTTCCTGCACAGCCAGAATGCCTTCGATGGCAAGCCGCAGCGCTACCGGAGCATCCAGGGCGACTATCACGGCCATGTCGCCGAGCTGCTGTCGAAAGCGGCGCAAGGTGGCGGCCTCGACCAGCTGGTCAGCGAGCAGGACAAACGGATATTGATGGCCTCGCTGCAGTGGTGGGGTGCGCTGGACAACGACTACCGCTACGTCGCCGATCGCAACAGCAACGACCGCCGCGGCTTCGCCAAGGATCCGGGCGGCGGTATCGGCGGCGCACCGGAATTCTCGAAGCCGCTGAAACTTGACGACCTGCTGCGTTCCGGCCTGTGGGGCAACCTGCCGATCGGCGCGCTGTACGACATGCAGACCACGCTGATGCAGCCGGTGGGCGGCATGGGCCGCATCGGCGAGGCCTTTGGCCGCGAACTGGGTTCACTGATCCGCTACCAGAGCAAGGTCACCCGGATCGAGCAGGGCGAACAGGGCGTGACCGTGCACTTCCATGACCAGGCCAACGGTGGCGCGCAGCACCAGGCCAACGCCGACTGGTGCGTCTGCACCATCCCGCTGTCGATCCTGAGCCAGATTCCGATGAACGTCGGCGCGCCGATGCAGGCGGCCATCCGCGCCCTGCCCTATGCACCGGCGGTGAAGCTCGGCCTGCAGTTCAGGCGCCGTTTCTGGGAAGAAGACGACCACATCTACGGCGGCATCAGTTACACCGACCTGCCGATCGGCAACATCGGCTACCCGCAGCATGGCTATCACGGCCAGAAGGGCGTCCTGCTCGGCGGCTACCTCTGGGGTACCGACGCCATGCGCTTCACCGGCATGACGCCTGCAGAGCGCATACAGGAAGGTCTCGCACAGGGCGCGAAGATCCACCCGCAGTACCCGACGGAATTCGAGAACGGCGTTGCCGTCGCCTGGCATCGCGAGCCCGGCACCATGGGCTGCTTCGCCAACTGGACCGATCAACTGCGCGCACAGCACTACGACAACCTCTGCGCCTTCGATGGGCGCATCGTGCTGGCCGGCGAGCACGCCTCGTACATCCCGGCCTGGCAGGAAGGCGCCGTCACCTCGGCACTCAACGCCATCGAACGCCTGCATCAACGCGCCACCGCGCAGGGAGGTGCGGTATGAACGCTCGCACCAGGAATTTGCCCCTTCCCTCGCTGGCGGGGGAAGGCTGGGATGGGGGTGGAAAGAACACGATGACGAAGTCATACGACAGCTCACCTTCACCATCCCCCACCAGCGGGAGAGGAAGGAAAGCCGTTGCCCGACGGGTCAAAGGCTTCAGTCACGCCAGCCTGTTGCTGATGTGCATACTCAGCCTGAGCCTGGCGGACCTGCCTGCCCACGCCCAGCCGGCACCGCCACCTGATCCCATCACCGGCGTACTCGGCTACAGCGACGGCCAGCAGCT
>JAGRJX010000202.1 GCA_020442545.1 Lysobacterales bacterium | reverse complement strand
GCCTTCGACGGAATGCAGCCGACGTTGAGGCAGACACCGCCCAGGTTCGGATAGCGTTCGACCAGCACCGTATCGAGGTCGAGGTCGGCGGCGCGAAAGGCGGCGGTGTAGCCGCCAGGGCCGGCACCGAGGACAAGCACGTTGCACTCGACGTCAGGCTTGCGGCCGGTTGCCTTGCTCCCCTCTCCCGCCGGGAGAGGGGTCGGGGGTGAGGGCTCGGAATGCGTTGAAACCTTACTGATGGGCACGCCCTCACCCCCAGCCCCTCTCCCGGCGGGAGAGGGGAGCTCGCCAGCACCCTCCACTTCGAGCACCGCCACTAGGCTGCCTTCGGAAACCGTGTCGCCCAGCTTCAGCTTGAGCTCGCGAACAATGCCGGCGCCGCTGGACGGCACTTCCATGGTCGCCTTGTCCGACTCCAGCGTAACCAGTCCCTGATCCACTTCGACACGGTCGCCGACGGCAACCAGCACTTCGATCACCGGCACGTCGTCGAAGCCGCCGATATCGGGAACGGTGATGTCCAGGGTCTTGACCATGTTGCTTTCCTTGATGCGTTTGAGTGGCCCGCTCAGAAGCTGCGCTGCCAGCGGGTCTGGTAGAGGTCGTGACGACGGTCGCGCAGGTTCTGCACGGTGCCTGAGGCGCGCGCGGCGACGAGGTCGTCCAGGCGCAGGTCGGCAAAGGCCACCTGCTCGGCGTTGGGATTGGTGTCAGCGGCGATGCCTTCCGGCGCGAACGGAAAATCGCAAGGCGTGATGATGCAGCTCTGCGCGTACTGGATGTCGAAATTGTTCACGCCCGGCAGGTTGCCGACGTTGCCAGAGGTGACAACGTACACCTGATTTTCCACCGCCCGTGCCTGGCAGCAGTAGCGCACGCGAAGATGCCCCTGGCGCACGTCGGTGCAATACGGCGTGAACAGGATCATCGCACCCTGATCGGTCAGGTGACGCGCCAGCTCCGGGAACTCGGAGTCGTAGCAGATCATCACGCCGACGGGCCCGCAGTCGGTGTTGATCACCGGCGCGGCGTCGCCGCCGGTGATCTTCCACCAGTGGCGCTCGTTCGGCGTCGGGTGAAGCTTCTCGCGTTCGTGCACGGAACCGTCGCGCAAGGCGACGTAGCAGACGTTGTGAATGTCGCCATCGGCCATCTGCGTCGGGTGCGAGCCGCCGATGACGTTGATGTTGTAGGCCACGGCAAGCCGATGCATGAGCGCGCTGAACTGTTCGGTGTACTTGGTCAGCATGCGGATCGAATCCGCCGGCGACAGCGGCTGGTTCTCGATCGACAGCAGCTGCAGCGTGAACAATTCGGGAAACACCACGAAATCGCTGCGGTAGTCGGCGGCGATGTCGACGAAGTACTCCACCTGCGTGGCGAACTGCTCGAAGCTGGTGATGCGCCGCTGCTGGTACTGCACCGTTGCGACACGCACCGAATCCGGCAGGTTGCCGCTTTTCTGCGCGTTGCGAATCGCCGGATGGTCCGAACGCTTGGGGTTGCGCCAGACCAGATGCGCGGCGTAGCCCAGCGATTCGCGATCCGACGGCAGGTAGTTCGGCAGGATGCCAATGGTCTCGAAACCGTTACGCAGCTGGAAGCTCAGCGCCAGATCGCGGATGCGGTCGGACGTCACCGCATCCACGTAGTCGTGCACCGAGCCAAACTGCTTGCGGCGACGCGACAGGCCCGGCAGGCGACCTCCGAACACGATGCCCTTGAGCTCCAGCTTCTGGCACAGCTTTTTGCGGCGGTCATACAGGCGGCGCCCGAGTCGCAGGCCGCGACGGTCCGGGTCGACGCAGACCTCCATGCCGTACAGCCAGTCGCCGTCCGGATCGTGCCGCGAGGCGTAGCCGCCGCCGGTGATCTCGCTCCAGGTGTGCGGACGCATGGCCAGACCTTCGGCAATCCGGAAGGTCGCGCAATAGCCCACCACGGCGCCATCGTATTCCGCCACCAGCTGGCCTTCCGGAAACCGCATGATCTGGCCCATCACCATTTCCGGCAGGTAGCCGTACGTTTCGCCATAGGTGCGTTCGGAAAGGCTGACAATACCGGGCACGTCGCGCTCGGCTGCCGGTCGGAGGGTGAGTTTTGCCTTGTCGGTGGATGCGGATGTGCTCATGGAGCCTCGTTCGGGTTGCCCGGCGGCGGCGGGGACGCGGGATGATGCTCCTTCTGCCCCGGGCGGTCGCTCGATGTGGCGCCAGCGCCGGGCTCGTTGAACAGGTCACGGATCGCCGCATCGCTTTCGTGTCCGAAGGCCGAGCGCAGACGCAGATCGCGCTGAGGAAACGGGATTTCCAGTCCGTGTTCTTCCAGGGCGTCGTGCAGTGCCCAGTTGTAGGCGGAGCGTACGCGCGACGGACGTCGCGTTGCATCCGCGTTCAGCCACACCACCAGGGCAAAGTCGAGACTGGAGTCGCCAAACCCGTTCAGCCAGACCTGTGGCGCGCGACGGCCATCAAGGGTCAGCGTGTAGGGCACCGCTGCCGCGGCCTCCAGCGCGGCGGCCTTGACCTTCTCCTTGTCGCTGCCATAGGCAACGCCAAAAGGCAGTTTGATCCGGCGTGACACTTCGTTGTGGGTCCAGTTGGTGACGCGGCCGCTGACGAACTCCGAATTCGGCACCAGAATGTCGATGTTGTCGTTGGTACGGATCAACGTGGCGCGGATGTTGATGTCCTTGACCTCGCCATGGATGCCCGATTCCAGCTCGACGAAATCACCAACCTTGAGCGAACGGTCGAACAGCAGAATCAGACCGGAAACGAAATTGTTGAAGATCGCCTGCAGGCCGAAGCCGAGACCAACGCCCAGCGCACCTGCAAACACCGCAAACCGCGACACCGGTATGCCGAGAACGCCCAGCGCAGCGAACACGGCAATCACAATCATCGTGTAGTAGATCAGCTTGGCGACGGTATACAGCGAGGCCCGGCGGCTGTGTTCGCGGGCCTCGGCATAGCGGTTCAACCGTCGGCGCAGGGCCAGCGCAACAACCCAGATCAGGATCAGGGTCAGCAGCGCACCCGCCAGAGCCCCCAGCGAAATGCTGCTTTCGCCGATGCTGAAGCTCCAGCTCATCAACTCGCCGGCGCGATCAAGCCAGGACTGAGCTTCGCTGTCCGCGCCTGACGGCTCAGGTACTGCGACCCACAGCGAAGTACCGGCAGGCAGTGACTGCATGGCGTCAGAGCAACAGTCGGCGCAGGTCGCCCAGCGTCTTCGCGAGATGGCTGGTGAATCGCGCCGCCGCGGCGCCATCGATCACCCGATGGTCGTAGCTCAGCGACAACGGCAGCATCAGGCGCGGTGCGAAACCGTCGCCATTCCAGACCGGCTGCAGGTTGCTGCGCGAGACGCCGAGGATCGCGACTTCCGGCGCGTTGATGATCGGCGTGAACGCCGTGCCGCCAATGCCGCCAAGGCTCGAAATCGAGAAGCAACCACCGCTCATGTCGGCCGGGCCCAGCTTGCCTTCACGCGCCTTCTTCGAGATTGCGCCGAGCTCCGCAGCCAGCTCCAGCAGACCCTTCTGGTCGCAGTTGCGGATCACCGGTACCACCAGGCCGTTGGGCGTGTCCACGGCGATGCCGATGTGGAAATACTGCTTCAGCACCAGGTTTTCGCCATCCAGCGAGGCGTTGAAGTTCGGAAACGCCTTGAGCGCGGCGACTGCGGCCCTGATCAGGAACACCAGCGGCGTGACCTTCTGTTCCGGAGTTTCACGGCCCAGCTGCTTGCGGAAGGCTTCCATGTCGGTGATGTCGGCCTGATCGTGCTGGGTGACGTGCGGGATCATCGCCCAGTTGCGCGCGAGGTTGGCGCCGGAAATCTTCTGGATGCGCGACAGCGGCTGCGACTCCACCGCGCCGAACTTGGCGAAATCGACCTTCGGCCACGGCAGCAGCTCGAGTCCGCCGCCACCGCCCGAAGAGGCCGTGGCGCCGCCCTGCAGCGCGGCCTTCACGAACTGCTGAACGTCCTCACGCTTGATTCGCCCCTTGCGACCGCTGCCATTGACCCGGGCCAGATCGACGCCAAGTTCGCGGGCGAACAGACGCACCGCCGGGCTGGCATGGGGAACCCGGGCCGGGTCCAGCTCCTCCGCGTTGAAGGCAACGGGCGGGCTTTGCGGCTCGCCTGCGCCCGTCACCGGTGTGGTCACCGTCGAGGTCTCGGTCGCGGGCCGAGGCGCGCCGGTTGCGCTGGCAGCGGCTGACACGGAGGCCGGGGGCGCAGCGCTGCTCACGGATGAGGGCACAATGCCGACATCCGGATCGTTCGCACCTTCCTCTTGGTCGCCGGTGGAGCCGGGCGAGGATCCGGCGTCCTCGACTTCGATCAAGGCGACCACATCGCCCTCCGACACGCTGTCGCCCAGCTTGACCTTGAGCTCGACCAGCTTGCCGGCGAGCGGACTCGGCACTTCCATCGTCGCCTTGTCCGACTCGAGCGTGATCAGACCTTGATCGCGGCCGATCTGCTCCCCCACCGACACCAGCAGTTCGATCACCGGCACATCGTCGTAACCGCCGATATCCGGCACCCGCGCTTCCTTGACCTCGGCCATGTCCTCTCCCGAAAAATGTCGCCGCGCCCGCGGAGGCGAGCGCGAATAGGCCTCTATTGTGGCGTCCGTGACGCGGCGCGCCAAGGCGAAGACGCTCCTGCGTCGTCACAGCCGCCTTGCCGACACGTCCCTGTCCACCATGAACGCTGGCGAATCTCGCCCCGAATCCCGGTTCCAGCCGCGCGGCGCTGTCCGTTTTTCCGGACAGTGTCCGCGCAAATTCGCAAGAAATGCCCGCAGATTGGATGCAACCATTTGATTTGTGGACGCATCCTAGACATGGCACAGCGCTTGCTTGGAGGAAAGCGCCCCACCTGGACCACTCCCGACGGAGTTGATGATGAACAGCCTACTTGCCCGATTTACCATACGATTGGCGCTGCCGGCCCTGATGCTTTGCGGACTGGCCGCGCTGGGTGATCCGCTTCCGGCACCGGCCGAGCAGCGCTTCGAGCAGCTCAGCCAGACGCTGGTTCGCAAGGCCGACGCGCTGATGGAGCAGGCCGACGAGCAGCGCGAGGCGATTCGCGGCGGCGCCGGCCAGACCGCCACCGCCATGCGCCTGCTGATGACCATGCCGGCATTCACCCGCCGCTGCATCACCAGCTGCTCGGATTCCTGATTCGCGCAGAAAGGTCCCCGCCCGGCCACGGTCGGCCCCCTTCACCTCAAGGCGGACGTCACGGCACTCGTGCCGGCATTCACGGGTGCCGACGCTTCGCCGAAAACCCCGCGCAGTGTAGGCTTGGCGCATCCCCGCACCCGGATCCCTCCGCCATGCCCGCGCCGTGCGACAGCCGACGCCATCAACGACCACACAGCGCGATGATGCGCGCTGCCGCGCATGGCTAGCCCGGCCTGGCGTCGCGGCCGCGCCGCGCTGCAGCTGTTTGCCCTCGGCACGGCCATCGGACTGCTGCTGTTCGCGCAGCAGTATCTGGACGACCTCACCAGCGGCGATGCCAGCAACTGGCTGCGCCCGCTGGTCAAGGAACTCTCCGGCAGCTACGCGGCGATGCTGCTGCTGCCAGGCATCATCTGGGCGGGTCGACGCTTTCCGCTGGCCGGGCGCGGCTGGGTACTGCACGTGCCGGTGCACCTGTTTGGCGCAGCGCTGTTTGGCGCCCTGCACACGCTGATCATGCTCGGTCTGCGCAACCTGGTGCTGCCGGCAGTCGGCCTCGACCCCTGGGATCCGGGTCCGCTGCTGGCGCGCTACGCCCGCGGCCTGCCGATCCATCTGATCGCCTACACCATTGCCCTTGCGACCACGCAGATTTTTGATCGCTACCGCGCCGCCCGAGACCGCCAGCTGGAGGCCGCCGAGCTGCGCACACGCCTCACCGAAGCCCAGCTGCTGGCACTGCAGCGGCAGCTGGAGCCGCACTTCCTGTCGAGCACGCTGAAGACCATCTCCGAGCTGATCTACAGCAAGCCCAAAGCTGCCGATGAGATGATCGGCCGCCTCTCGGCGCTGCTGAAGCACGCCTTCCAGCCGCAGCGTGAGCCGGAAACCACGCTGGGCGAGGAAGTGCGCCTGCTCGATCTCTACCTCGACCTGATGCGGGTGCGCTTCGCCGAGCGGCTGTTCGTGCGCGTCGACGTACCCGCCGAGCTGCGCGGCGCGCGGGTGCCACGACTGCTCCTGCAACCACTGGTCGACAACGCGCTGCGCCATGCGGCCGACCCGACGATGACGCTGGTCAGCGTGCAGGTCGACGCGCGCGAGGACAACGGCCAGCTGCTGATCCGCGTCCGCGACCACGGACCGCCCGGCAGCGGCGACACGCATCGCGAGGACGTCGGCCTCAGCAACACCGAAGAACGCATCCAGCGCCTGTACGGCAGTGACTACGGCATGAGCCGTGGACGCGGCTCCGAGGACAGCAGCGAGCTGCGCGTACGCTTGCCGCTGAAAAAAGCCTGAGCATCCACCGGGCGACAACGCGCAAGGATTGACAGCAGCAATCGGCTGCAGCACCGCCACAATGTGGGCTCTTTCTCCGGAACCCGACCATGAAATCATCCCGACTGCTTGTTCCGCTGCTCGCCCTCGCCTTCTCGCCACTCGCCAGCAGCAACGCCTCTGCGGCAGGCGCAACGCCGCCTGTCGACATTCCGGCTGCCGTCCAGTCTGCGGTGGACAACGGCGCGCGCAGCGATGCCGATCGTGAACGTGATCCTGGCGACCATCCCGCGCGCCTGCTGGCCTTCGCCGACATCCGCCCGGGCATGCGCGTTGCCGACGTGTTCGCCGGCGGTGGCTATTACAGCGAGCTGCTGAGCCACATCGTGGGGGATGATGGCCAGGTGGCGCTGATCAACAACGTCGCCTACGACCACTTCGCGCGTGACCAGCTCAAGCAGCGCCTGGGAAACGAGCGCCTGCCCAATGTCGAGCACCTGACCGTGGAAAGCTGCAACCTGCAGCTGGGCCGGAACGCCTACGACCGCCTCATCATGATCAAGTCGCTGCACGACATCTACTACGCGGATCCGGCCAATGCCTGGCCGGCCATCGACAGCGGACATTTCATCCGCCAGCTGTACGACGGCCTCAAGCCGGGCGGCTCGCTGCTGGTGGTCGATCACAGTGCTGTCGCTGGCAGCGGATCGACAGCCGCACAGACACTGCATCGCATCGACGAGGCGTTCATCCGGGGCGAACTGGAAGCAGCCGGCTTCGTCTTCGACGGCAGTCTGGATCTGTATCGCAATGCCGGCGACGAGCGCCGCATCGGGGCGCCGGACCCGGCGATCAAGGGCCACACGGACCGCTTCGTGCATCGCTATCGAAAGCCCGTCCAATGACCGCCTGCTATCCTGCGCGTCGCGTTGGCGGCACTGGGCCGCCACTCCGTTTGATGACAGCGCAGGCATGGCCCGACCCTCACCACCCCGCGATCCCGACCGCAACATCGCTCCCGGCACCACGCCCAGCCGCGGCAGTGCCGGCGACGCCAACGCGCTGTGGCGCTACGAGCGCCATCGCCGACGCAACCTGACGGCCGAGCCGGGTCCACACGACGTGGTGCTGGTGCTGGAAAAGCTGAAGGCCGACTTCAACGTGCCGAAGATTTTCCGCAGCGCCGAGGCTTTCGGCGTGCGCTGTGTTCACCTTATCGACGTCGGTCCGTTTGATCCGGCGCCGGCCAAGGGTGGCTTCAAGCACGTGCCGGCACGCTTCCACACGCAGTTGGAGGACAGCCTGCGCGAGCTGCTGACCCAGGGCTACACGCTGCTGGCCATGGACCCGTTCGCCGACACGCTGATCGCTGATGTCGCGCTGCCGGCGAAGTCCGCGTTCATCCTCGGCCATGAGCTGCACGGCCTGAGCGAGCACGTACTGGGCGACGAACGCGTTCAGCGCGTGCGCATTCCGCAGTGGGGCTCGGTGGACAGTCTCAACGTCGCCGTTGCCGCCTCGGTGGCGCTGTACGAATACGCACGCCAGCACGGCGGCGCCTGACGCCAGCGGACCGCAGGCAATGACGACGACGCAACGCAGTTTCCTGTGGACGCTGCTGCTGGCACTGTTGCTGGGATTCGCCTTCCAGGGTACACGCGGTATCTGGGACGCCGACGAAGGCCGCTACGTCAATGTCGCGCTGCAGATGCTCGACAGCGGTGACTGGTCTCTGCCGCGCCGCCATCCCGATACCCTGCACCTGACCAAGCCGCCGCTCACCTACTGGGCCATCGCCGCCAGCGCCAGCCTGTTCGGCACCGATGAACAGGCGCTGCGGCTGCCGAACACGCTGGCCTTCGTGCTGACCGTAATGCTCTGCTTTGGCATTGGCCGACGCCTCGTTCCCGAGCGGCCCTGGCTACCGGCGCTGATCTACGCCACGCTGCCGCTGCCGTTCCTCGCCGCGAACTGGATTACCACGGACACGCTATTGACGGCGTTCGAAGCGACGGCGCTGTTTTGCTGTGTCGAAGCCGTTTTCGGCGGGTATCGGCCTGCAGCGTCGCGACGCTGGATGCTGGCGATGTGGGCGGCCTTCGGCCTGGCCTTCCTGACCAAGGGTCCGCCGGCACTGCTGCCGCTGCTGGGACTGCTGGTCTGGCGCGTCGGCAAACGCCGCCGTCTTCAAGCACCTCGCCTGTTCACGATCGCCGGCGTGCTGCTGTTCCTGCTGATCGGCGGCAGCTGGTACGCCTGGGCCCTGTTCAAGGTGCCGGGCCTGTTCGACTACTACCTCGGCCACGAAATCGCCGACCGCCTGATCAGCGAGGACATGGAGCGCTTCCCCGAGTGGTGGGGGCCGATCTACGTCTACGGTCTGTCTTTTCTGCTGGGCAGCATTCCCTGGCTGTACGCCAGCGGCCTGCGTCGCGATGGCTGGCTCCGGCGGCGGCCACAACTTGTCGCCTGGCGCGATCGATTGCGCCGGATGCCGCCAAGTCGGCAGCTCATCTGGCTGTGGTTCCTGCTTCCGCTGCTGGTGTTCTGCATCGCCCGATCGCGACTGCCGCTGTACGTGCTGCCGCTGTTTGTGCCGATGGCGCTGCTGATCGCGGTGGCGTTGCGCGATCATCATTTTGGTCGCATGGCGAGGGCCGCCATTGGCCTGTGGTGTCTGCTGCTGCTGGCCATGAAACTCGCCACAGGCTTCTACGAACATCGCAAGGACGGGCGTCAACTGGCGGCGGAGATTCTTCCGGTGATTGGCGACTGGCCGGCCGAGCTGGTGTTTATCGACGATTACCCGCGCTATTCGCTGGCACCGTATTGCACCTGCCGCGTCGAGAAGGTGTCACTGGACCCGTTGGCGCAGCCGCGACCGGTTACCGGCGGCACCTTCGACGATGACTTCGCCAACGAGATGGCAGAGCACGATGGCACGCGGCTCTTCGTGATGGATGCGTCACGCGCCCGCTACTTCGAGAAGATCGCTACCACCCACGGCCATCGCGTGCTCAAACTCGGCGGCTACCGGCAGCGGGTGATCTACCGCCTGGATAGCGATCCGGACAGCTAGGGCCTGTTAACGCTATGGAGAAGGGTCACGCCGTGTTTGGCCGCGTGCGATGCAAGGAAGAGTGAGCGAGCTTATGTCGATAAGTGATCGAGCGATGACGCCGCAGCGTGCGCGGCCAAACGCGGCCCAACCCTTACTTATTTTGACGTTGGGTTGCGCTGTCCGGCCGTCAGCTGGCCGCGCACGGCTTGAACAGGCGGCCAGCCTCGGGCAAACAATTGTTTGCCCACTTCGCCGCGCACAACCAGCTGACGACCGGACAGTGCAACGTGACCCGTCTTCGTAGCGTTAACAGGCC